>CAYMBB010000186.1:0-1391 GCA_964388515.1 uncultured Anaerolineaceae bacterium | reverse complement strand
ACGCCGCCTGCGCCCCGCCGAACGCCGCCTGCGCCCCGCCGAACGCCGCCTGCGCTCCGCCGAACGCCGCCTGCGCGGCGTCGCCCGACTGCTCCCCGAATGCGGTGGGTTTCGGATCGCCCGCCGAGTGCGCTACTCTTCCCGCTCGTGGGGGACGCGCAGGACAGGCAGGAGGAGCGCATGTTGAGGAAAGTGGCAGCGGTTGCCCTCGTCGCGGGCCTGACGCTGGCCGCCTGCGGCGGTGGCGGGGGCGGAGGCAACACGATCAAGATCGGAGGCGGGTTCGCCCTGACCGGCGACGAGTCGGCGCTCGACCTGCCGGCGGCGAACGGCGCCAAGCTCGCGGTCAAGGAGATCAACGCCGCGGGCGGCGTCCTCGGCAAGCAGATCGAGTTCATCGTCCACGACAGCCAGTACAAGATGGACGTCACCGCCCAGACGGCCAAGCAGTTCGTCGAGCAGGACAAGGTCCAGGCGATGATCGGCTACACGGACACCGACTCGGTGCTCGCCTCCGGGCCGACCTTCCAGGCCGCCGGGATCCCGTTCATCACCGTCGGCGCCACCTCGCCCAAGATCCCCTCGCAGGTCGGCGACATGATGTTCCTGGCCGCCTTCGGCGACAACGTCCAGGCCGCGGCGGGCGCCGAGTACGCGCTCAAGAACTTCGGCAAGAACGCCTACCTGCTCTGGGACAAGGGCGTCGAGTACACGACCCTCCTGGGCGCCTACTTCAAGGCCCGCTTCACCGAGGCCGGCGGGACGATCGTCCTCGAGGACTCGTACGACGACAAGGCGACCGACTTCTCGGCCCAGATCGCCAAGATCAAGGCCCTCTCGCCCCAGCCGGACTTCTACTACGTCGCGGCGATGCCCTACAACGTCGGCCCGCTCGTCAAGCAGATGCGCGATGCCGGGATCACCGGCCCGGTCGTCGGTGGTGACGGCTACGACACGCCCGACCTCGTGAGCGTGGCCGGTCCGGCCGCGGACAACGTCTACTTCTCGACCCACGCCCTGATGGACGCCACCGGCGGCACCGACGGGATCAAGAAGTTCATCGCCGCCTACAACAAGGAGTACGGGCGCGACCCGGAGAACGCGTTCGCGGCCCTCGGCTACGACACGGTCTACCTCCTCGTCGACGCGATCAAGCGCGCCGGCTCGATGGACGCCAAGGCCCTCAAGAGCGCGATCGAGGCGACGAAGGACTTCCCGGGCATCACCGGGGCGATCACCTTCAGCGCCGACTCGCACGTGCCCCGCAAGGGCGTCACGATCATCGCCGTCAAGGACGGCAAGTTCACCCTCGGCGCGGAGGTCGTGCCCGAGAAGGTCCCGGCCCCCTGATCCTCCAGCCAGCCTGACCGACTGGCGAGAGACGACGGCGA
>CAYMBB010000185.1:0-5505 GCA_964388515.1 uncultured Anaerolineaceae bacterium | reverse complement strand
CATCCCCTCCCCCCACCGCGCCCCCGCCCGCCTCGCCGCCGCCCCCCCCGCCGCCCCTACCCCTGCCCCGGCCCCAGCCCCCGACCCAGCCGACCGTGAGCCTCCCGCCAGCTGACGAGCGGTCGGCCGAACCGCCCGGCCGGCGCCTCGCGCCCTCCGGCCGGCGCCTCGCGCTCTCTCGCTGGCGCCTCGCGCTCTCTCGCTGGCGCCTCGACCCTCCCGCCGCGCTTGACCGGTTCGCCCTGCCGGTCGCCGCCCTCGTGGTCTTCGGGACCGGGCTGGCGGCGATCCTCGCCGCCGCCGGCCCGACCCTCGGCTACGACTTCCAAGCGTACCTCGGCGCGGCCCGGCGCCTGCTCGACGGGCGGCCGCTCTACGACCCCGGCGTCGACCTCGCCGGTGGGTTCGCCGTCTTCCTCTACCCACCCCCGTTCGCCCTCGCCTTCGTCCCGTTCGCCCTCCTGCCCGGCGACGTGGCGCTCGCGGCCTGGCTCGCCGTCGTGGGCGCCGCGTTCCTGGCCGGTATCGCCCTCCTGCCGGTCCGGCGCGACGTCCGCTGGCTCGTCCTCCTGCTCGCCGGCCTGCAGTGGCCGTTCCTGTACACGATGAAGCTCGGCCAGGTGACACCACTGCTCTTCCTCGCCTTCGTCGCCGGCTGGCGCTGGATGGACCGTCCGGCGATCGTCGGCGCGGCGCTCGCGGCCGGGACGGCGATCAAGCTCCAGCCGGCGCTCCTCTTCGCGTGGGCGGTGGTCGGTCGGCGGTGGCGAGCGGTCGCGGTCGGGGTGGCGGGGCTCGTCGGCCTCGCGCTTGTGGCGACGATCGTCACCGGGCCCGCTGCCTGGGCCGACTACGCCGCGCTCCTGGGGCGGGTGAGCGCACCGGTGACGACGCCGCACAACTTCACGCCCGGCGCGATCGCCTGGCAGGCCGGAGCGTCCGAGCCGCTCGCGACCGCGATCCAGGGGCTGAGCCTCGTGGCCGTCGGACTCGTCACGGCCTTCGCCTGGTTCCGTCGGGATGACGAGACGAGCTACGTCGTCACCGTCGTCGCGACCCAGCTGCTCTCGCCGGTGCTCTGGGACCACTACGCGGTCGTCCTGCTCATCCCCGTCGCGCTCCTGCTCGAGCGGCGGCGGTGGTGGGCCATCGCGATCCCGCTTGTCACCTGGGGGCCGGCATGGGTCTACCCGGTGGCCTTCGTCGCGGGGCTGCTTGGGCCGTTGCTCCGCCCGTCGGTGGAACCGTCCGAGCCGCCCGACCCGGCCCCGCAGTCGGACGCGCGGGCTGACCGTCGGTTGCCTGGGCAACGATCCAGGGCGTCCGGTGCTATCCTCCCGGCCGTGACCCCGACGACCTCCGAGACGGAGCCTGCCTGTCCCCCGATAGCCGCCCCCCCGACAGCCGCTCCCCCGACAGCCGCCCTCGACGTCGTCACCCGTTCCCCTGCCCGTCCCCTGGTGGCGGTCCACCGGCCGTTCGATTCGATCGATCCGGCGACCTGGGACGCGCTGGCCGCCCGGAACCCGTGGGCCACCCCGTTCTCGCGCTGGGCGTTCCACCGCGCCTGGTGGGATGCCTACGGGGCGAACGCCCACGACCAGACGCTCGTCATCGTCGAACCCGGGCCGGACGGTGGTCCGAGCGCAGACGCATCCGCGGTCGCGATCGTCCCGCTGATGCACCGTCACGAGGTCGAGCCAGCCGACGCGCTCGTCCACACCACGATGCGCCACGGCTCGTCCGAGCTGCTCACGCCCGTTGCCCCGACCGCCAAGGCGGTCTTCTTCGGCGCCTCCTACCACGCCGACTACGCGACCGTGCTCGGCGCACCCGACGACCTGCCCTCGATCGCCGAGGCGTTCTCCGCCCACGCCGCCGCGCCAGCCGCCCCCGACGATGCCCACCCGGCGCCCTGGGACGTGATCGACCTCCGGCGGCTGCGCCGCGACGACCCGACCGCCGACGCGCTCGCGGGTGCCTTCCTCCGACGCGAGGCGGCAGCGGGCTGGACGGTGAACGTCGAGCGCGAGGACGTCTGCCCGGTGGTCACGCTGCCAGAGGGGGTCGACTTCGAGGGCTATCTCGACACGCTGGGCAGGAAGGAGCGCCACGAGATCCGGCGCAAGCTGCGCCGGGCCGAGGCGGCCGGCGAGGTCGTGCTGTCAGAGGCCCGGGAGCCATTGGCCGAACTCGGGACGTTCATCGACCTCCACCAGCGGCGCTGGGGCGCCGACGGGCTCTTCCCTCCGACCCCTGGTGGCGCCGCCAGCCGGGTCTTCTTCCGTCGCCTGTTCGAGCTGTTCGGCCCAGCCGGGCCCCTCCGGCTGAGCCTGCTGACGATCGGCGGACGCACGATCGCGGCGGGTGTCCATTTCGATGACGGCGAGCGACTCTACTACTACAACGCCGGGATCGACCCGGCCGCGCGCGAGCTCTCGCCGGGCGTGGTCCTGGTCGCCCGCTACGTCGCCCGGGCGATCGGGCTCGGTCGGCGCACGCTCGACTTCCTGCGCGGTAATGAGCCCTACAAGTACGAGTGGGGCGCGCTCGACGAGCCGATCCAGCGCCTCCTCGTCCGGCGCGGGGAGAGCCAGGGGCGGGGAGGGCTGGGCGCGATCAGCGGCGGGCCCAGCGCGATGAGCGGCGGGTTCGGCACGCCGAGCAAGGGGTCCCGCTGATGGGCCGGTCGGCGCCCGACGATCCCTGCTTCGAGCCGGTCGAGCGCGGGCCGCTGCCCGACGGGCGGCGCGTCCGGGTCGTGGAGGTGCTCGCCACCGGGACGAACGGCGGCGCCCAGGAGCACGTCTATTCGCTCGTCTCGCGCCTCGACCGATCGCGCTACGAGCCGAGCGTCGTCTCCCTGTCGCCGGGCAGCGCGGCTCGCCGGATCGCCCGGCTGGGAGTGCCGGTGACCGTCCTCGACGAGTACGACGACGCGGTCGCGGTCGGGGCGCTGACCGCGCTCCTGGCGGAGATCCGCCCGGACGTCGTCCACAACCACATGTACCGCGCCGAGCTGGTCGGGACGCGTGCGGCGATCGCGCTCGGGGCGATCGGCCATCGGCGCCCGTACGTCGTCTCGACCGTCCACTCGTCCCGCGTCCGCTCGCCCGAGGACCGCGAGATGCTCCGTGCGCTCACCCCGGAGATGGACCGTCTGGTCGCGGTCTCGCGCTCGATCGAGGCCAAGATCGCCGCCGAGGGTCGGACCGGGGCGCCGGTCTCACTGATCTACAACGGCGTCGACCTCGAGCGCTACGATCACCAGGAGCCGTGCTGCACGCTGCGCGAGGAGTACGGGATGGCGTCCGACGCGCAGGTCGTCGGCGTCGTCGCCCGCCTCGAGCCCGAGAAGGGGCACCCGACCCTGCTCGAGGCCTGGCCGCTCGTCCTGCGGGCCGTGCCGAACGCGTACCTGCTCGTCGTCGGCGAGGGGAGTCGCCGCGAGGCGCTCGAGGCCCAGGCGAGCGAGCTCGGCATCCGCGACCGGGTCGTCTTCACCGGCCGGCGCGACGACATCCCGGCGGTCACCGCCGCCCTCGACGCGGCCGTCCTGCCGTCGTACCGGGAGGCGCAGGGTCTGACGATCCTCGAGGCGATGGCCCTCTCGCGCCCGGTGATCGCCTCGAACGTCGGGGGAATCCCGGAGATGATCGAGGACGGGGTCACCGGCCTGCTCGTGCCCCCGCACGACCCGGGAGCGCTGGCGGGCGCGATCGTGCGCCTGCTGCGCGACCACCCGTTCGCCGACATGCTCGCCCGGGCCGCCCACGACATGGTCCACCGGCGCTTCTGCATCGAGCTGATGGTCCACGCCGTCGAGGCGATCTACGACGAGGGGGCCCGGGCGGTGCGCCTGAGCGAGGTCGCCGCAAGCTGACCGGCCCGGCCGGGCAGACCGGTCCGGCGTGGGTGCGGTCGTGCCGGACGCGACGAGCCGGCCGCAGCGGGTGATCGCTCGTGCCTCGGCGGCGGCTATCCTGCACCGCGTGAATGCCTCGACCGCCGGACGGCGGCGCCCGCTCGTCGCGCTCAGCCTGCCCGAGCTCTGGGCGTTCCTGGCGATTGCCCTGCCCGTGGTCGCGGCGCTGATCGCGCCGATGTCGACGGTCGATCTCGCCTACCAGGTCCGGGCCGGCCAGCTGATGATCGGGCAGGGCGCGGTCCTGCGCACCGACCCGTTCACGTTCACCGCCGGTCGCCAGCCCTGGCTCGACCAGCAATGGGCGGCCCAGGTCGTCCTGGGCGGGCTGTACGAGGTCGGCGGCTGGGCGCTCCTGGCGGTCGTTCGGGCACTCGTCGTCGGCGTCGTCTTCTGGCTCGTCTACCGAGCCTGCCGAGACGCCGGCGCGGGCCAGCGGCCGGCGGCCGGTCTGGCGCTTGCGGCCTTCGCGGTGGCGGCGGTCTCGCTCGCGCTGCGGCCGCAGCTGTTCGGGATGGCGCTCTTCGCCCTCACCGGCTGGCTCGTGGCGAGCCGGCGGCGTCATCCGCGCCGCCTGTGGATCGTGCCGCTCGTCGTCGCCGGCTGGGCCAACCTCCACGGCAGCTTCTTCCTCGGCCCGACGATCCTCGGCTTGGCCTGGCTCGAGGATCGCCGGGGGCGTGCGCCGGGGGCGGACCGGACGCTCCTCGTCGCGGTGATCGCGGCCGCGGCGGCAGCTGTGAACCCGTGGGGTTTCGGCGTCTGGCAGTACGCGGTCGGGCTCTCCGCCGACCCCACGATCCGGCGCCTCGTCACCGAATGGCAGGTGACGAGCCCGGTCTCGTTCGCCGGAGCGATGTTCTACCTCTCGGTCGTAGGTGCGCTCGGCGCACTGATCGTCGTCTGGCGCCGCCGGCCGGTCCTGGTCTCGTGGCCGGCGCTCCTCTGGCTCGGTCTTCTGGCCGCGATCGGTGTGTACGCCGAGCGCGGGGTCGCCTGGTGGGCGATCGGTGCCCCGCCGGTGATCGCCGCGGTCCTCTTCGGCGGCGGCATCAGCAGCTTCGGTGGCGCGCCGACGGGGCGAGACGCTCCCCAGTCTCTCCCGCCTGCCGCCCGCCCCGAGCGCCGATCGACCGTCAACGGTGCGATTGCGCTTGCGATCGTCGCTGCCGGGATTCTCGCCCTGCCGTTCTGGCGCGCGGTGAGTCCGGCGGACGGTCCGACGCCCCTGCTCGCCGACGCGCCGGCGGAGATCACCCGGGCGCTCGAGGCCCGGGTCACCTCCGCCGACCGGGTCTTCGTCCCCCAGGCGCTCGGCTCCTGGTTCGAGCTCGCCCTGCCCGGCGTCCCCGTCTTCGTCGACTCGCGGATCGAGCTCTTCCCGGCCAGCGTCTGGGACGACTACCTCGCCGTGTCCGCCGGCGAGCCGGGCTGGCAGGCGGTCCTCGACCGATGGGGCGTGACGATCGTCGTGGTTGACCCCGCCGACCAGCCCGCCCTCGCCGCCGCCCTTCGAGCCGATCCCGCCTGGCGCCTCGTCTACGAGGGCAGGGACGGACTGCTGTTCAGTCGAGCCTGAG
>CAYMBB010000184.1:0-5512 GCA_964388515.1 uncultured Anaerolineaceae bacterium | reverse complement strand
TTGCGGCAATGGGCGGCCGGCAGCGGTCACCAGGGGCCAGCGGCCTCGACGAGCGCGTCGACGTCCCCGGTCGTCCGGGCGGTCACGATCACCCCGTCGGCGCCCCGCACCCGCCACGACTCGAACGCGGTGCGCGGCTCGTTCGCCCACGGCCCCTCGGCGACCGGGCGGTCCGCGGGGCGGCGGACGGCGACGAGGACGGTCATCGCGGACCGCTCGCGGCCCAGCTCGGCGAGCGTCGCCCGGTAGACCGGCTCGCCGCGCTCGAAGGTCTCCTCGAACGCCGTCCAGCCGTCACCGAGCCGAGCCGCCAGGCGGGCACCGGCCGGCGTCTCGCCGCCGATGACGATCGGCGGGACCGGGTCCGGGCGCGGGAAGGCGTACGCCTCGCGGAGGGGGTAGAAGCGGCCGGGCAGGGTGACCGGGCCGCCCGTCCAGAGCGCCCGGATCACCGCCACCGCCTCCTCGAGCCGGGCGATCCGCTCGGCGACCGGCGGGAAGGGGATGCCGAGCGCCTCGTGCTCGGCAGGGTGGCCACCGATCCCGAGCCCGAGCACGAGCCGGCCTCGGCTCGCCTCCTGGAGCGTCGCCGCCATCCGGGCCACGACCGCCGGGTGGCGGTTCATGACGTTGAGCACGAACGGGCCGATCGTCAGGCGCTCGCTGACCGCGGCGACCGCGGTGAGCGTCGTCCAGCACTCGAGGACCGGGTCGGTCCGGACACCCCGGCTGATGAAGTGGTCCCAGCACCAGACGCCGGCATAGCCGGCCGCCTCGAGCCGGAGCGCGCTCTCGCGCCACCAGGCGAACTCGACCCCGATCGAGCCGAGGGCGACCGCGATCGGCAGGACCGGAGCCACAGCGCGCCTCGCGACCGCCCGGCGGCCAGGTCGACCCGCGACCTCGCCCGAGCGCCCTACAGCCCGGTCTCGAACAGGCGGATGTCCTCCGCCGATGCGGCATGGCCGTCGCCCCGGGTGGCCGCCAGCGCCTGGCGCGCTCCGAGCGCATCGAGGTCGGCCGGGAAACGCCCGATCATCTCGAGCACGACCTTCTGGATGCGGGCCGCGTTCTGCTCGAACACCTCGAGCACCGAGCGGGCGTCGACGGCCTCGGTACCCTCGATCACCCCGGCGTCGAAGTCGGTGATCAGGCTGATGTTGACGACGGCCATGCCGAGCTCGCGGCACAGGTAGGCCTCCGGGTACTGGGTCATGTTGATCACTTCCCAGCCGGCCTGGCTGAACCAGCGCGATTCCGCCTTGGTCGAGAAGCGCGGGCCTTCGATGACCACGACGGTCCCCCGCTCATGGACGGGGATGCCGTGCTCGCGGATGACGTCGATGGCGATCGCCCGCAGGGTCGGGTCGTAGATCTCGGCCGCGCTGACGTGGCTGACGATCGGGCCGTCGAAGAAGGTCTGCGCCCGGCCGCTGGTGCGGTCGACGAACTGGTCGCAGACGACGAAGTCGCCCGGCCGGACGTTGGCCTGGAGGCTGCCCGCGGCGCACGGGCTGATCACGGCCTTCACCCCGAGGGCGCGCATCGCCCAGACGTTGGCCCGGTAGTTGATCCGGTGGGGCGGGATCGTGTGCCGGCGGCCGTGGCGCGGCAGGAAGGCGACCTGGCGGCCGGCGACCTGGGCCAGGAAGAAGCTGTCGCTGGGCGGGCCGTAGGGAGTGTCGACCTTCACTTCCCGCACCTCGTCGAGGAGCGAGTAGAAGCCGGACCCGCCGAAGACCCCGATCTCCGCTCGATCGCCCACGCGCTCGCCTCCTCGACTTCCTGCTCGCCCACCGGCCACTCGCCAGCCGGCCGATTCTAGGCCGGCCGGCGTCCCTTGTCCGCGTCCTTGCCGGTGCCGCCGGAGCGGGGTACCGTGGCCCCGATGGATGCACTCGCCGAACCCGCCCCGGCCGAGCTCTGGCTGGCCGACTGGCGCCGCCGGATCGCCGAGCTGTACGCCGAGGTCCGGCGCCTGGCCGCGGACGACCCGCCGGCGGCCCACGCGTACTGGCGCGCCGAGCGGGAGCGCCTGTTCCGCCGCCATCCCCAGTCCCCCCTTCCACCCTCCGAGCGCGGCACGTTCCGCGCCCGTCACTTTCCCTACCAGCCGGCGCTCCGGTTCGAAGCCAGGCTGGAGAGGGCCGGGCTGCCGGCACCCGGATCGCCGGGGGGACGGGCGATCGAGCTCCCGAACAGTGGTCGCGAGGTGCTCGCCTTCCGCCGGATCGGCGAGGTGACGCTGCCGTTCGCCGACCGACCACGCCAGCTCGGGGTGTTCTGGATGGAGGGCTACGCCGGGGGCCTCTTCCTGCCTTTCAGGGACGCGACGAACGGCCGTCAGACGTATGGCGCCGGGCGCTACCTGCTCGACGGGGCGAAGGGCGCCGACCTCGGCGGGGACCCGGAGCACGGCGCGCTCGTCCTCGACTTCAACTTTGCCTACCAGCCCTCCTGCGCCTTCGACCCACGCTGGGCCTGCCCGCTCGCGCCGCCCGAGAACCGGCTCGACGTCGCGATCCGGGCCGGCGAACGGCTCGCCTGAGGCTTGACCGCGATCTTCCGGTCCGGTACCAACGGACCCGCCGGCCGGTACGGTCGGTCAGTCGGCGGTCGAGGCGCCGCGGTCCATGATCGGTCCGTCGTCGGTGGCCCCCGACAGGTGGTGCTCCGGCGGCGAACCGACGACGGCGGCCGCCACCTGGTCGCGAGGCAGCGAGGGAGATCGGTGAGGTTCTTCACCCCGGCCCGGCAGCACGGCGAGGAGCAGCTCCTCTGGTCGCGCGACGCCCGGTTCGTGGCCCGCGTCGGCCAGGCCGTTCGAGGCGGGCGGATCGTCGAGCTCGAATCGGGTGCCTGCCTGATCGCACCCGCCCCGAGCCTCCTGGAGTCGACGATCGAGCCGATCGCGGATGCTTCGGGCAGCCCGCCCTACGGACTCGTCGCCGTCGACAGCCGCCAGGCCGAGGCCGAGCGGTACATCACCGCCCTCTCCGCCGCTGTCCAGCTCTCGGGGATCGCCGACCGGATCGGGATGGCCCAGTCGAGCCAGATCGTCCAGACCAAGACCCTCGACTACTTCTTCAACCTCCGGCACAACCACCAGGTCTACTTCCAGCCGATCGTCGAGCTCGCGAGCGGCGCCGTCTACGAGTACGAGTGCCTCTTCAGGCCGATGATGCCGATGCTGCCCCAGTCGATCAGCGCGATCGTCCAGGCCGCGATCGACACCACCCGATCGGTCGAGCTCGATGCCTTCATCGTCAGCCAGATCCTCGAGCGGGCCAGCGAGCTCCAGCAGGCGCGCTCGACCAGCGGCGCCGAGCCGCTCCGGTTCTCGATCAACCTGACCCCGGCCAGCCTGCTCGACCGCCGCTTCGAGGCGAAGGCGATCGCGGCGATGATCCGGCGGGCCGGCCTGACGCCTCGCCAGGTCACCCTCGAGTGCACCGAGCAGCAGGCCGTGGAGGACGTCGTGCCCCTTCGGCGCCAGGTGAAGGCGCTCCGGCGGCTCGGGTTCGGATTCGCGATCGACGATGCCGGCGCCGGCTACGCGAGCTTCGCTCTGATCGCGGCGCTGCGGCCCTCGATCATCAAGATCGACCGCCAGATCATCCACGGCATCCGGACCGACGACGCCAGGCAGGCGCTCGTCGAGGCGTTCGTCTCCTTCGGCCGGCGGATCGGCGCCCGCCTCGTGGCCGAGGGGATCGAGACCCGTCGCGAGCTCGCCACCCTGACGGCGCTGGGGGTCGAGCTCGGCCAGGGGTTCCTGCTCGGCCGCCCGTCCGCCGAGCCGGGCGGCCCGCGCCGCCGGCCTGCCCCTCGGGCCACTCCGGAGCGTGCCCGGGCGGCGATCCGCGAGATTGTCACGACCCTGCCGAGCCCGCTCTCGGTCACATCGCGGACGACCGACTGAAGCCGGCCCGATCAGTCCGATTCGAACCTCGGCTGGCGGCGCCCACGGTCCCGGCCGCGGTCAACCCTGCAGGCTGATCCGTCCGGTCGCGGTGTCGATCCGGATCGGCAGGCTGGCGAGCGGGATGTTCGTCGGTCCCGCGAGCACGGCTCCGGCCTGGGCCGGATCGAACACGGCACCATGGCACGGGCAGAGCAGCAACCCGGAGGCGCTGTCGTAGCCGACCGTGCAGCCGGCGTGGGTGCACACGGCATCGTAGGCCACGAGGTGGTCGTTCGCCAGCCGGACGAGGACGGCGGGATCGCCGGTGGCCGGGTCCTGGAAGGCCAGGGCGTGACGGGGCTTGATCTGGTCGAGGGTCGCGATCACCGGCGCGGCCGGTGCCCCGGGCGTGGGTGAGGTGCTCGGAGAGGCGGACGGCACGGTCGGCGAGACGGGCGGGACCGGCGAGGCGGTGCCCGGTGCGCTGCCTGTCGTCCCGGGCATGGTCCCGAAGCCGAAACCGGGCGCGAGGTTCGCCGCCGCGACCGCCCGTCCACCCTCGTCAGCGGGCCGGAGGACGCGGCCGACGACCCCGGTCACACCCCCGATCGCGACCGCCGCCGCGGCGATCACCGCCCCCTGGAGGAAGACCCGGCGTTCGGGCGAGGCCCCGATCGCCGGGCGCCCTGGGCCGAGGCCCGCCCCGGCCCCGGCCTGGCGCTCGAACCAGGACTCGATCGTGAACCGCCCGCCGTGCCCGGCCAGGGCGATCGTCAGCCAGCCCAGGGCGTAGGGAAGGTCGGGCCCGTAGTAGTAGGGCCTGGTCGCCCACGAGGCGGTCAGCCAGAAGAGGATCGAGAGCGCGAAGCCGCCGGCGGCGCTCAGGCGATAGAGCAGGCCGGTGAGCGCACCGATCCCGATCGCGAGCTCGAGCAGGGCGATCGCCAGCCCGGTCAGGACCGGAAACGGAAGGGCGAAGATCTCGACCAGCGGGGCCACCGGCGAGACGTGAACGAACCCCTCGAGCTGCTGGCCGATCGAACCTGGCCCCGCGGCGCGCAGGAAGGCCGGGTCGAGGAGCTTGTCGAGCCCGGCGTAGAGGAAGGTTGCCCCGAGAAAGAGACGGAGCGGGATGAGAGCCAGCTGGAGGCGTTCGCCACCGGCCGCGGGTCCGCTCGCCAGGCGACCCCCCGGCGCGTGCCCGGCGGCGGCTCGGCGGTCGCCCTCCCCGGCCGGGCGGCGGCCCGGCTCGGCGTCGCCCCGGGGGCGGCTGCGCGGATCGCGGGGATCGTAGCGCCGCCCTGGCGGCGGCTGGCGGGTTCGTGACATCCGGTGACCTCGAAAGGATGCCTGCATCGGCGACCGGAGACGGCCGTTCGGCCAGTCTGCCCGGCCGAGGTTCAGGCACGGCGCCGGGCCCGGCCACGGTTTCGCAATGTTTCGGGCGCCCGCCCTCGCGCCCGCCCTCGCGCCCGCGTCGCCGCCAGCGCCCTCCCGTCCGCGCCCCCCCGTCCGCACCCCCCCGCCCCGTCGCCGACCATCGGGTCGATGCGCCCCCCCATGCCCGACCAGCCCCCCCCGCTCCCCCCCGACCCACCCCCACCCCGC
>CAYMBB010000183.1:4120-5529 GCA_964388515.1 uncultured Anaerolineaceae bacterium | reverse complement strand
GACCTGCGGGAGCTGCAGTGGTGTCTAAGGGGCCGAGGCCGCCCCGGCCCGGTACTCCCCGTGGCGCAGCACCGGTTGCGCGGCGCGAAGCGCGAACGCGGCCCGGACGAAGGCCCTCAGGTCGTCGTCCCAGGCTGCCGGGTCGGCCGGGAAGGCGCGCCGGCAGTCGGGGTCCGGACCGCCCTCGAGCCCGATCTCGTCGCCGTAGTAGATGCACGGCGCCCCGGGCAGGGTCGCCTGGAGGAGGACCGCCAGCCGGTAGGCGTCGCGGTCACCGCCGCACATCGTCAGGAAGCGCGGCGTGTCGTGGCTGTCGAGCAGGTTCAGCTGAACGGCCGTCACGGCCGGGTCGTAGAACCCCAGGGTCGCCTCGAGCGCGGCGGCGAAGCCGGCGCCGTCGAGGGCCCGGGTCTGGCGCCGGTACTCGTCGTGGAACCGGACGACCGACCAGTCGAGATGTCGCCCCGCGACGTAGCCCAGGATCGCCGTGGCGAGCGGGTAGTTCATGACCGCGTCGAAGCGGTCGCCGGCCAGCCACTCGGGCGCCGGGTGCCAGATCTCGCCGACCAGGTAGGCCTCGGGATTGACCGCCCGGCAGCGCGTCCGGAACTCGCGCCAGAAGGCCGGATCGTCGATCTCGGTCGGAACGTCGAGCCGCCAGCCGTCGATCCCGAAGCGGAGCCAGTGCTCGGCCACCCCGAGCAGGTACTCGCGGACCGCGGGCGTGTCCGTGTTCAGCTTGGGCAGCGCCGGCAGGTCCCACCAGGCCTGGTAGCCGAACCGCCGAAGCGAGGACGAGAGGTGGCGCCGGCCGGGCCCCTCGACCCCGGCCAGCTCCGGCTCGTCCGGGGCGAGGTCGCGCTCCGCGCCCGAGGGGTAAGCGCGCAGCGGTCGGCCGGCCTCGAGAGCGGCGAGGTCGACGTGGAACCAGTCGCGGTAGGGCGAGGCGGCACCGGTCTCGAGCAGGTGGTGGAACGGCCAGAATCCGCGCCCGGTGTGGTTGAAGACGCCGTCGAGCACGACCCGGACGCCGCGGGCGTGGGCCGCGTCGAGCAGCTCCCGGAACGCTGCCGTCCCGCCCAGGAGCGGGTCGACGGTCAGGTAGTCGTAGGTGTGGTAGCGGTGGTTCGAAGCCGAGCTGAAGATCGGGGTCAGGTAGAGCGCGGTCACCCCGAGGTCGACCAGGTACGGTAGCCGCTCGGCGATCCCGAGCAGGTCGCCGCCCTTGAACCCGAGGTTCGTGGGCGGCGCGTCCCAGGGCTCGAGCGGACCGGGCTTCGGGACCCGCTCGCTGCGCGCGAAGCGGTCCGGGAAGACCTGGTAGAAGACCGCGTCGCGGACCCAGGCCGGGGTCTCGATCGTCATCTGGCGGCTCCTGCTCGCTGTGCCGGCATGATCATGCCCGGCCG
>CAYMBB010000183.1:0-4020 GCA_964388515.1 uncultured Anaerolineaceae bacterium | reverse complement strand
GTCAGCCCTTGACCGACCCGATCGCCAGCCCGGAGACGATGTACCGCTGGGCGGCGAAGTAGACCGCCGCCGGTGGGATCGCGAACAGGATCGCGAAGGCCGAGAAGATCGACCAGGGGGTGTTCGTGTACTGGCCCTGCATGCTGTAGAGGGCCATGGCCAGGGTCTGGTCGGAGGCCTTGTTCAGGAACATCCACGAGAAGTAGAACTCCGTCCAGCCGCTGACGAAGCCCAGGAAGGCGGTCACCGCGAGGGCCGGCATGGCCAGCGGCAGCACGATCTGGACGAACGTCTGGTTCGTCGTCGCCCCGTCCACCGCGGCCGCCTCCTCGAGGTCGCGCGGGATCGTGTCCAGATACCCCTTCAGGTTCCAGATCGCGAACGGGAGCAGGCCCGAGATGATCGCCAGCCCCACCCCGAGTAGGGAGTTGCGCAGGTTGAACGCGCCGAGCACCGGCAGCTCCACCTGGACCTTGTTGAGCATGACGAAGAGCGGCGTCAGGGTGGCCACGGGCGGCAGCATCAGGACCCCGAGGATGGCGAGCATCAGGACCTCGCGGCCACGAAACTTCAGGCGCGAGAAGGCGTACGCGGCGCTCACCCCGATCGCGACGCTCACGAGCGAGGAGCCGACCGCGATCTTCAGGCTGTTGAGGGCGAGGCCCAGGAACCCGATCGGGTTGTTCGTCGGCTGCTTGAACACCTGCCAGTAGGCGTCGAGCGTCGCGCCGCGCGGGATCAGGCTGAGGCCCTCCGGTCGCGAGCGGTTGAGCGGATCGAGCGACAGGCTGACGACCCAGATGACGGGGAAGAGAACGGTCAGCAGGATCAGGATCGCCAGCGCCTGGAGGAGCGCCTGGCGGGGCAGGGTCAGCCGGCCGCGCGACGATCGGCGGGCGGCGGCCCGCGGGCGGACGGCGGCGGTCGCGGTCGCGGTGCTCATCGCCTGCCTCCTACAGGTTCTCGTAGCTCTGGGTCGCCCGGGCCACCCGGTTGGTGACGAGGGTGATCGCCAGGAGGATGAAGAACATGATCACCGCGAACGAGGCCCCCACCCCGTACAGCTTCTGGTCGTTGACCAGCCGGTAGGCCTGGGTGACGAGCAGCTCCGTCCTCCCGAACGGTCCGCCCGCCGACATGAAGAAGGCGAGGTAGAACAGGTTGAAGGTGATGACGAAGCCGTAGATCGCGTAGGGCAGCATCGCCGGGCGGAGGTAGGTGAGCGTGACGTGGCGGAACCGTTGCCAGGCGTTCGCGCCGTCGATCTCGGCCGCTTCGTAGAGCTCGTGCGGGATGCTCTGCAGCGCCCCGGTGGCGACGACCGAGTTGAGCGGCCAGCCGAGCCAGGTGTTCGTGATCAGCATCGCGTAGTAGGCGAGCGGGAGCGGCACGAACGGCAGCACCCACGGGATCGGGTCCTCCACCTGGCGTAGCCAGTCGATCCGGAACAGCTCCGGCGGCAGCCGGACGAGCTGGCCGATCCCGGCCAGGATCAGGTTGATCGCCCCGTCGTCGGGGTCGTACATGTTCTTCCAGACCGTGGCCACGATGATCGGCGGGATGACCACGGGCAGGATGAAGGCGGCCCGGTAGAAGCGCTTGAACCACAGGCCGCGGGTGTTCAGCAGGATCGCGATGGCGACGCCGAGGATGACGTGGATGACGACGTTGCTGGCGGCCCACCAGAGGTTGTAGACGATCAGCCGGATGAACGAGAAGTTCGGGATCGCCAGCTGGCTGGACAGGACGTCGACGTAGTTCTTCAGGCCGACGACGTTCGGGGCGGGTGCCCCGGCCCGCAGGTTGCCGATCCCGTAGTCGGTGAACGACATCCAGACCTGGAAGAGGAGCGGGTAGGCGGTGATGATGCCCATCACCAGCAGGGCCGGGATCAGGTACAGGTAGGCGATCCGGCCGCCGCGGTTGCTCCAGCTCCCGGACGACGGGCGTCGTGCGACCCGGGCCATGACTCCTGCCGTCATCGTCCTCGCTCCATGCTCGCGCTGGTGCTCGTCCCCTGCCGGATCGATCGCAGGAGCGCCGACATCGTACGCCGGCGCTCCTGCGCTGCCTCAGGCGCGAATGCCTGAGGGCTCGTCCGGAGAGGCTCCGGGCGCTACTTGTTGTTCGCCTTGTCCAGGGCGGCGCAGGCGTCCGCCACCGCCTTGGCCGGGTCGGTCCCCTTGTCCAGGACTTCCTTCCAGGCGTTGTCGAAGTTGCCCCAGTAGTTGTTCATCTCCGCCGACTGCGGTCGGGCCATCCCCTGGTTGATCGCGTCGGAGAAGGACTTCACGAGCGGATCGATGATCGAGATGTTCTTGTTGGCCGGGACGTGACCGGCGACGTCGACGTAGACCTCCTGCGATTCCTGCGAGGTGAGGTACTTGGCGACGGCGATCGCGAGGTCCTGGTTCTGCGAGGCGGCGTTGATGTACCAGCCGTCGACGCCGACCATCGTCTGGGCGACCCCGCCCGGTCCGGACGGCACCGGTGCCACGCCGAGCGCGGGCCGGGCAGCCTTGTAGTCGCCGAGCGTCCAGTTGCCGTTCATCATGATGTCGATCTGGCCGTTCTTGAACGCGTCGTTCACCTTGCCGTAGTCGGCATCGACGAGCGCCCCGGCCTTCTTGAGCTCGGCCACGTACTTCATCGCGTCGGCCACGCCGCTGTTGGCGGTGGCGGCGCACTTGTTGCTCTCGTCGAAGATCTTGCCGCCGAAGGCGGAGTAGAAGCCCCAGCCGAAGTACGGGCCACTGATCAGGCCGACCTTGCCGCCGCCCTTGACGAAGGCGAGCAGCTCGTCGGTCGTCTTGGGCGGGTTCGCCACCTTGGCCGAGTCGTAGTACATCGCCACCGCCTTGAGCGACTCGGGAACCATGTAGATCTTGCCGTCGACGGTGCTGCCGGAGATCGAGATGTCGTTGGTCTGGGCGAGGACGTCGTCGATCTTGCCGGTCAGGTCAACGAGGAAGCTGCCGCGGACCTCGGAGCCAAGGCTGTCGTTCGGGCCGACGAACATGTCGGGCCCGCCGCCGGCCGCCGATTCAGTCTCGAACTTCTTGTACAGCTGGTCGAACGGGACGTCGAGCGCCTCGACCTGGAGGTCGGGGTTGGCGGCCTTCAGCTTCTCGAGCAGGCGCGAGAACGCCTTGAACTCGGCGTTGCCGCCGGACGAGCCGTAGGCGTGCCAGATCGTCAGCTTGCCGCTCAGGGTCGCGGTCGTCGGGGCGGCGCTCTCGGAGGGCGCGGCGGACGGGGCGACGGAAGGTGCGGCACTCTCGGATGGGGCGGTTGTCGCCCCGGTCGTGCAGGCCGAGGCCGCGATGGCCAGGCCGGCGACGAGCGCTGCGAAGCGCAACGGTGTCTTCATCGTCTGCTGATGCTCCTTGCTGCTGCGTGCTCTTCGATGACGGATGCTGTCCACGGCGGCGGGAACGCGATCGCGCTCCCACCGGCAATGGCCTGGCCCGCGGCCTCCCGGTGGCGAGATGCGCCGCAGGCCCGGGGCCGTTCGTGGTCGTGGTCCTCCTCTGGCTGCGTCACACCTCCTGCCGCGTCCGCGGCACCGGGCCGGTCGAGCCCCGGATGACGAGCCGGGTGTCGAGCCGGCGGTGCTCCGATCGAGCGGACTCGCGCCCCTCGATGACCGACAGCAAGAGTCGGGCGGCCTCCTCGCCCTTCTGGCGGATCGGCTGGTGGACCGTGGTCAGGGGCGGATCGGTGTAGCGGGCGAGATCGATGTCGTCGAAGCCGACGATGCTCAGCTCGGCCGGCACGGCGAGCCGCTGCTCGCGGGCCGCCCGGAGCGCCCCGATCGCCATCGCGTCGCTCATGGCCAGGACCGCGGTCGGCCGGAGCCCGTCCTCCCAGGCCCGGCTGAAGGCGGCTCCACCGCCCTCGATGCTCGCCGGGCCGACGACGACCGCGCTGTCAGGTAGCTCGATGCCGGCCGCCGCGAGTGCAGCCCGGTAGCCGCGGAGGCGGCGGCTCATCACCCCCTCGGGGTCGAGGGTCGTGGCC
>CAYMBB010000182.1:3514-5558 GCA_964388515.1 uncultured Anaerolineaceae bacterium | reverse complement strand
CCCGGCGTTCCGGGGCGCCCGCGAGCGCGAAGGACGGCCGGTCGTCGGAATCTCGGCCGCCCAGGGGATCGGCCTCGACGAGCTCCGCGGGTTGCTGGCCCGGCTTCTGCCCTCGGCCGAGGAGCTTGCGGCGCCGCCGGAGCCGGCCGGGGTCGTCGTCCACCGCTTCGACGCGCTGGCCGAAGGGTTCTCCGTCGCGCGCGAGGATGGGGGGTTCCGGGTCCGCGGCCGCCAGATCGAGCGGATCGCGGCCCAGACGAACTTCGACAACGAGGAGTCGGCGGCCCGCTTCCAGCGCGACCTCGCCCGGCTGGGGATCGACGCCGAGCTGCGGCGGGCGGGGATCGCCCCCGGCGACAGCGTCCGGATCGGCTCGGTCGAGCTCGAGTGGGAGCCCGAGCCGTGGGAGGACGAGTGAGGGACGGCGACGCCCGGGCCCGCGCCACGGCCGCAGCCGCCCGGGTGAGCCCGGACCGACCCCATCCGGTCGTGCCCGGCTCGATCGGCATCCTGGGCGGGACCTTCGACCCGATCCACTACGGCCACCTCGCAATCGCCGAGGAGGTCCGCGAGGCGCTCGGGCTCGAGCGCGTCCTCTTCGTGCCGTCCGGCATCCCGCCCCACAAGCCCGACCGGCCGATCAGCCCGGCCGAGGACCGGGTGGCGATGGTCGGGCTCGCGATCGCCGGCAACCCCGCCTTCGAGCTGTCGCGGATCGAGGTCGACCGGCCCGGCCCGTCGTTCGCGGTCGAGACGCTCGAGCTGCTCGTGGCCGAGGCGCTCGCGGCCGGCCGGAGCCCCGACTTCACGTTCATCCTCTCGACCGAGGCGTTCGTCGAGCTGCCCACCTGGCGTGACCCGGACCGCCTGCTCGGGCTGTGCCGGATGGCGGTCGTGCCGCGCGCCGCCCGCCGGGGGCCCGGCCCGGACTGGATGGAACGGCACTTCCCGGGACGCGAGGACCGGGTGACCTTCCTCGACGGGCCGAACATCGCCCTCTCGGGCACGGCGCTCCGGCGGCGCGTCGCGAACGGCCGATCGATCCGCTACCTCGTGCCCGATGCGGTGATCGCCTACATCGGCGACCATGCCCTCTACACGTCCGAATCCTGGAGGAACGACCGATCGTGACCGACCCCTCCGCTCCGTCGAACAGCGAGCCCGACACCCGGCGTGCCCTCGGCCTGCCCCACCGCGACCGACCCGCCCCCGCCGGTGAGCGCGCTCCGCTCGAGATCGCCCGGCGGGCCGTCGAGCTGGCCGAGGACAAGAAGGCGGCCGAGATCGTCCTGCTCGACCTCGCCGGGCTGACGACGCTCGCCGACTACTTCGTCATCTGTTCGGGAGGCTCGGAGCGCCAGCTCGACGCCATCGCCGACGCGATCATCTCGGGTCTGCGCGACGAGGGGGTGCGCCCGATCGGCCGCGAGGGCACGCCTGCCTCGCACTGGATTCTCGTCGACTTCGGGTCGGTGATCGTCCACGTCTTCACCCCGCCGGAGCGCGACTACTACTCACTCGAGAAGCACTGGGCGGAGGCGAAGACGATCCTGCGCGTCCAGTAGGGGCCGGCCGCCGGCCCGGGCGGGGCGGGTCGCGAGTACCGTCAGGTACCGTACGAGCGGGTCATGTCACGTCGCGGGGGCGCCGGCCTAGGATCCCGGGCATGGACGACCGATGTGGTCGCCCGACCCCTGAGGTCCCGATCCGATGACCCGCCTCCACGAGCGATGCCCGCGCTGCCGCCACCGGCTGATCGTCACCCGGTTCGACGCGACCTTCCGGCTCGCCGACCGGAGCGAGCGCCTCTGCTTCGGCATCCCGGGCGGGTTGTGCGAGGACTGCCACCAGCTGTACATCGACCCGGACCTGATCGAGCTGCTCGACCTGGATGAGGGCCGCTGCGTCTTCGCAATCGAGAGCGACCTGGTCCTCCAGGAGCAGGCCTGGTCGAGCGCCGACTGACCGGCCGAGGTCAGCGCCTCCACACCGGGACCGCGCGGCGTCAGCGCCTCGGGGCCACCCGCTCGGCGATCCAGAGCGC
>CAYMBB010000182.1:0-3414 GCA_964388515.1 uncultured Anaerolineaceae bacterium | reverse complement strand
CCGGGACCGCGCGGCGTCAGCGCCTCGGGGCCACCCGCTCGGCGATCCAGAGCGCGAAGGTCAGCCGGCGCTGGGCGTCGGTCACCGTCCGCCCGTCGGCCCCCTTGAGCGCCACGTCGAGCTCGAGCAGGCCCTCGAGCGCCGCCTCGAGCTCGGGCAACGTCCAGGCGCGGGCCTGTTCGACGAGCTTCTGGGCGCGAAACGGCTGGAGCTTCATCGAGCGCACGAGCGAGCCCGGTGACTCACCGGCCGTGAGCCGGTCGACGACCTCGGTCAGCTCACGCAGCCGGCGATGGAGCTGGACGATGAGGACGGGCTCCGGGGTCGAACCGAGGAGCCGCTCGAGCAGCTCCGACGCCGGGCGCACTCGCCGCCCGGCGACGGCGTCGAGGAACGCCCAGGTCGAGCCCGGGATCGCCTCCGGCACGAGGGCCCGCACGTCGTCGGGCGTCACCTCGGCGGCCGGGCGGTAGAGGGCGAGCTTCTCGAGCTCCGCGATCGCGAGCTGGCTCTGGCGGCGGCGATCGATGTCCCCCTCGTGGACGAAGCCACCGATCCGCTCGGCGAGGAGCTGGGCCACGCCGCGTCCGAGGCGGAGCCCGCGCTCGGCGGCCTGACGACTGATCCAGACGGCGAGCTCGCCCTCCTTCGGCGCCTTGAACTCACGGACCTCGCCGCCGGCCGCCGCGACCGCCTCACGCAGCCGATCGAGCGCCGCCGGCCGGCGGCCGCTCCCGTCGACCGACTCGAGGAAGACGAGGGCGTTGCCGGGCGCGACCGAGCCGAGGATCGCGACGAGCGCCTCACGCCCCGCCTTCGAGGCCAGGAGCGGGGCGGGCTCGGCGACCACGACGAGCGTTCCGCCCCCGAAGAGCGGCGAGGTCGCGATCCGCTCGGCGATTCGGTCGACGCTCGTCGCCGCGCCGGTCACCCGCCAGCGCTCGAGCGGATCACCGCCGGCCGCGACCCGCGCCGCGACCGCCGCGGCCGCCTGCTCGAGGCCGTAGAGGTCGTCGCCCCGGTAGTAGGCGAGGGCGGGCCCGCTCATCGATCTGCTCCTCGGCCCGCCGGCCACGGGCGGTTCATCGCGCCGCCCGCCGGCGGGCTGTCTCGCCGCCGCCGCCAACCGCGGACCGGGCCCGCGCGGCGCGCAGCGCTCGACCGGTCCAGGCGAGACGCCGGACCTCCTCGGGGCGCACGCCGGCGGCCGCGCAGACGTCGGCCTCGAGCCGGTCCGCCCGTTGACGCACGAGTCGGAAGGTGGCCTCGTCCCAGCCGCCGCCCCGCTGGCTGGCGCCGGGCGTGGCGGCCCAGCCGTCACCCCGCTCGCTCGCGCCGGGCGTTGCGGCCCTGCCGCCGCCCCGCTCGCTCGCGCCGGGCGGGTAGCGCCGGCGCCACGAGGCGAACCGGACGTCGAGCGACTCGAGCCGCTGGCCGGCGCGCTTGTCGGCGTAGGCGACGACCCGCTCCTCGAGCGTGGCCAGGCCGCCTCGGCCATGCTCGCCGGTATCGTCGAGCAGCCGCGTCACCGGATGGGCGGCGACCGCGGCCCCGAGCTCCGGGTGGCCGCGTCGCGTCAACCAGGCCGCCGACCCGGTGCCGTGGGGGAGCGCGGCCGCGGGGTCGTCTGCCGGCAGGAGCTTGTCGACGTCGTGCAGGAGGGCCGCGGCCTCGACCAGCCGGCGATCGAGCGGGGTGCCCGCGGCCACGATCCGGGCCGCCAGCCAGCCGGAGACTTCGGCGACGGCGCGCGAATGACGGAGGAACCACTCCGGCGGCCGGAGGGAGAGCAGGAGGGCGGCGGCTTCGATCCGACCGGGTACCGACATCGGCCCGATGGTACAGGAGCCCGGTGACGGAGGCCCCGCTGCCGCCCGGTCGCGGTGCGAGCTCCGGGGTCACGCTGATCTCGCGAGGACCGAAGACGACCTCGACCGAGCCGTCGCGGTCGGTTCGCAGGACCCGTGCCCGGTGGGTCTCGAGCCGCCCGATCGTGGCCGGGCTCGGGTGGCCGTAGGGATTGCCCGTGCCGACCGAGACGATCGCGATCGATGGCCGGACGGCGTCGAGGAACGCGTTCGTGGTCGCGGTCCGGCTGCCGTGGTGGGCGACCTTGAGGACCTCGACGCGGGGGAGTCCACGGGCGACGAGGACCGGGTCGACGTCCTGCTCGATGTCGCCGGTGAGCAGGAACCGGCGTCCGTCGACTTCACCGAGCAGGACGATCGAGACATTGTTGATCGCCGTGCCGGCGTCGGCCGGCTCGTCCGGGACCGCGCCCCGGTCCGGCCAGAGGACGCGGAAGCTGATCTCGTCGAGGGCGAACCGGTCGCCGGTCGCAAGCTGGTCGACGCGCCGCCCGCTTGCCCCCAGCTCCGCCCGGAAGGCGGCGTACCCCGGCCCGGGCCCGCGCATCCCCGGCTCGAACAGGCGGCCGACGCGATAGCGCTCGAGCAGGAGCGGCAGGCCGGCGACGTGGTCCTCATGGGGGTGGCTGAGGACGACGAGGTCGAGCCGCCGATCCCAGGGCGCCAGGCGGGCATCGAGGGCGACGATCAGGCGACCGGGGTCTGGTCCGCCGTCGACGAGCAGGCGGCCGCCGCGCCCGCCCTCGACGAGGATCGCGTCGCCCTGGCCGACGTCGAGGACCGTCAGGTGAGCGCGGTCGTCGGGCCGGTTGGCCGCCGCAAGCGTCAGGCCGAGGAGCGCCGCGGCAAGGGCGACCGCGGCGAGGCGGGCGGACGTCCAGCGTTGGGCGCGGCTCGGGCGGCCGGGTCGACGCGCGGCTCCTGGGTGGCGGCCGGCCCCGCGCCCGGGCAGCCTTCGACGGGCCGCGACGAGCGCCGCGAGCAGCGCCCCTGTCGCTCCCGCCGCGAGCGTCGCCAGCGGAGGCTCGAGCGTGAGCGAGGCGAACGGGAGCGCGGCCGCGGCCTCGACGATCCGCACGATCGCGGTGAGCAGGACCCAGGCCGGCAGGCCGAGCAGGCTCGTTAGCACCGCCGGCAGGCCGGCGAGCGCCAGCCAGCCCGCCCCGAGGGCGACCGCCCCGGCCGCCATGGCGGGCGGCACGAGCGGCACGACGAGCAGGTTCACCGCCGGGGCGACGAGTGCCAGCCGGCCGAAGTCGAGCAGGACGACCGGCAGCGTCGCGGCCTGAGCGGCGAGCGAAACGCCGAGCCCTTCGACCACCCAACCCGGCAGCCGGCCCCCGGCCAGCCGTTCGAGGCGGTTCGTCAACGGCGTCGCCCACGCGATCAGCCCCGCGGTCGCGAGCGCCGAGAGCTGGAAGCCAGGGTCGTCGACCAGCCGCGGATCGACGACCAGGAGGACGACGACCGCCCAGCCGAGCGCCGTCGCCGCGCTGCCGGCCCGGCCACTCGCGCGAGCGGGGAGCGCGACCCCGGCCATCAGGGC
>CAYMBB010000181.1:0-5574 GCA_964388515.1 uncultured Anaerolineaceae bacterium | reverse complement strand
CTCGGCGAGAAGACGCCGATCCACGACCCCGACGCGCGCGGCGCCTTCATCGGCCTGACCCTCGCCACCGAGCGCGGTCACCTCTTCCGGGCGGTCCTCGAGGGGATCGCCTTTGGCTTCCGGCACCACCTCGACGTCTTCGCCGAGCTCGGCCAGGTCCCGCGCCGCGTGCGCGTCACCAACGGTGGGGCGCGCTCCAGACTCTGGAAGCAGGTGACCGCCGACGTCCTGGGGATGTCGCTCGAGACGCTCCGCTCCCATCCCGGGTCCGCACTCGGGGCCGCCTACGCGGCCGGCATGGGCACCGGCGTGTTCGCCGACTGGAACGAGATCGAGCGGTTCGTGGAGGTCGAAGAGACGATCGCGCCTCGCGACCATGAGCGCTACGAGCGTCCCTATCGCATCTACCGGGCGCTCTACCCGGCCCTCAGGGAGGTGAGCCAATGATGCCGAAGCCGATCGGACCGCGGGGTGGTGGCGTCGTCCTGGTGACCGGGGGCGGGGCGGGGATCGGAGAGGCGATCTGTCGGACGCTCGCCGAGCGGGACTGGCGCGTGGCGGTGACCGACATCGACCAGGCCGCGGCGGAGCGAGTTGCCGCGGCGGTCGGCGGGGTCGGGCTCGCTCTGGACGTCACCGACCGCGCCTCGATCGCCGTGGCGGCTGAAGCGGCGGAACAGGCGCTCGGACCCCTGGACGCGTGGGTCTCGAACGCGGGCGTCTCCTCGATGGCCCGCTTCGTCGACATCACCGAGGAGGAGTGGGACCGGAACGTCGACGTCAATGCGAAGGGGCCGTTCCTGTGCGGCCAGGAGGCGGCGCGGCGGTTCATCAGCCGCGGCACGCCGGGGATCATCGTGAACACGGCGTCGATGGCCGGGAAGCGCGGAGCCGCGCCGTTCCTGGCCCACTACGTCGCGTCGAAGTTCGCCGTCGTCGGCCTGACGCAGGCGATGGCAGCCGAGCTCGCTCCCCACGGGATCCGCGTCAACTGCGTTTGCCCCGGCTACGTGGCGACCGGGATGCAGGAGCGCGAACTGCAGTGGGAGGCGGAGCTGCGGGGCACGACCGTCGAGCGGGTCCGCGAGCTCTACCTCGCGGACACGCCGCTCGGACGGATCGAGACACCGCAGGACGTCGCGGGGGTCGTCGCGTTCCTCGTCAGCCCGGACGCGGCGTTCATCACCGGTGAGGCGATCGCCGTCAACGGCGGCGCCTTCATGGACTAGGAGGAGAGATGGCAGCACTCAGGTTCGGTGCGCTGGCGCTGACGGTGGCGCTGGTCGCCGGTTGCTCTGGCGGCACGGGCTCACCGTCCGCGTCGACCGCCCCGTCCGAAGCGCCCGCGAGCGCGACACCAGCTGAAAGTCCGGGTGCGACCGCGTCCACCTCGCTCTCGGGCGACATCAAGGTGATCATGGAGCAGGTGCCCGACACCGATGTCGTGGCCTCGATGCTCGCCGACTTCAACAAGGCCTATCCGAACATCCGCGTCACGATCGACGGAATGACCTATGACCAGATGCGCGACCGGATCGTGTCGTCGTTCCTGGCGCCGCAGCCCACGTACGACATGATCATCGTCGACAACCCGTGGATGTACGACTTCGCCAGCGGCGGGTTCCTGGACCCGCTCGATGACCGGATCGCCGCAACCCCCGGCTTCGACTACAACGACTACGCCAAGCCCCTGCGCGACATCGCCGAGGTGAACGGCAAGACGTACGGCATCCCCTTCTACAACTACGGCCTGGGCCTGATCTATCGCACCGACCTCTACGCCGCGGCTGGTCTCACCCCGCCCGCGACGCTCGACGAGTTCGTTTCGGCCGCCAAGACGTTGACGACCGGCGGGCGAGCCGGCCTGGCGATGCAGCCCCAGAAGGGCTACAAGATCTTCGAGGAGTGGGGGAACTACCTCTTCGCCGCGGGTGGCTCGATCCAGGGCCCCGATGGCAAGGTGACGCTCGATTCGCCGGAGGCCCGTCGCGCCCTCCAGGTCTACATCGACCTCTACAAGACGGCTGCACCAGCGGACTCTCTGAATTGGGCCTTCGACGAGGCACTCCGCGCCGTCGGCGGCGACAAGGCTGCCCAGATGATCTCGTACAACTGGATGCTGCCGACCCTGAACAAGCCGGGCGGCCCCGGCGGCGACCTGGCCGGCAAATTCGCGCTCGCCCCCGTTCCTGGCGGCAAGGCGATCCTCGGCAGCTGGTACTGGTCGATCCCGTCCAACTCCACCCAGAAGGACGCCGCGTGGGCGTTCATCAGCTGGCTGACCTCGAAGGAGCACGATGCCGAGCGTGTGATCGCCGGCGGTGCCCCGGTTCGCACCTCGGTCATGACCGACCCGACCGTCTGGGAGAAGGGCTTCGGCAAGGACTACTACGAGACGGCGGCGAAGATCCTGGCCAACTCGGCTCCGCTTGCGGACGGTCCGAACGCCGAGGAATCGATCAATGTCGTGGGTGACGCACTCAATGCCGCGGTCGCCGGCCAGCTGACCGTCGACGAGGCGATCAGGCAGGCCGCCACGAACATGCAGGCCGTCCTCGACAAGAAGTAGGCGGCACAGACCGGGGGCCTGCCGCGCGGTGGGCCCCCGGGAGCACTCCGCCATCCCATCAGCCGACGACGAGGACGACGTGAGCCAACCGACTTCGACCGCGACTCCGCCCCGCGGGCGCCGGGTTCCCGGGCCGGCGGTGCCTGACAGCGGCCGCGCGGCAGTCTGAGCCAGGCGATGTTCCGGTTCGGGATCCGCCACGTCTTCCTCGCCCCGCTGCTGGTCGTCCTCGGCGGGATCGTGGCCTACCCGCTGCTGTACAGCCTCTGGCTCTCGGTCACGAACTTCAACATCCTCAAGCAGGGCCAGACCCGCTTCGTCGGGCTCGACCAGTACCTGAGCCTCCCGGCCAACGAGACGTACGTGGCGGCGCTTGTCAACACGCTCGTCTTCGTCGGCCTGGCGGTCGCCTTCGAGCTCCTCCTCGGGCTCGCGCTGGCGCTGGCGCTCCAACAGGTGCTCCCGCGGCGCGGTCGGAACGTGCTGCGCTCGTTCCTCCTGACGCCGATGTTCGTGACCCCGATCGCGGTCGGGCTGATGTTCCGGTTCCTCCTCAACCAGCAGCTTGGGCTCATCCCGGCCCTGCTCGCTCAGGCCGGCCTGCGAGTCGATTTCTTCGGTTCGCAGCTGGCGCTCTTCTCGATCGTCGGGATCGACGTCTGGCAGTGGACGCCGTTCATGCTCCTGCTGATGCTCGCCGGGCTCGAGAGCCTCCCGACGCAACCGTTCGAGGCGGCGAAGGTGGATGGCGCCGGGACCTGGTTCACGTTCGCGAACGTCACCCTCCCGCTGATGCGGCCGGTGATCGCGGTCGCGGTCCTGATCCGCGGACTCGATGCGTTCAAGGTTTTCGAGTACGTCTTCGCCATCACGAGGGGCGGGCCCGGGACCGCGACCGAGACACTCCAGTACGAGGTCTACCGGACCGGTTTCACGTTCTTCCGGCTCGGCGAGGCGGCAGCCATGGCGTTCGTGCTCGTGGCCATCGTTCTCGTCCTGATCGTGCCGCTCTATCGGCGGGTCGGTGAGCGATGAAACGACTCGCCGCGCTGCTCGTCGGCGCCTGGCTCATCGTCGTCGCATTTCCCTACCTGTGGGTCCTGCTCGCGTCGTTCAAGACGCCCCACGATCTGATCGATCCGCGCTCCTTCGCCTTCACCCCGACGCTCGACAACTGGCGCCAGGTCGCGGCCTCGGGGATCGGGAACAGCGTTCTCTCCAGCGCGATCGTGGGGCTCGCGACGATCGGGATCGGGATGCTCGTCGCCGTGCCCGGGGCGTACGCGATCTCGCGCTGGCACGCGGGCGGGGAGGCAACCCGGTTCGGCATCCTGCTCTCGGAGGTGCTGCCGCCAGCGGTGCTCGTCGTGCCCCTCTTCCTGCTCGCCTACAACCTCGGTCTCCGGGACACGCTCGTAGCGGTGATCGCTTCCCACCTCACGTTCGTCCTTCCGGTCATGACCTGGTTCATGGTCGGGTTCTTCGACGCGGTGCCGAAGGAACTCGAGGAGCAGGCGCTCGTCGACGGGTACGGGCGCATCGGCGCCTTCGTCCGGGTCGTGTTGCCCCAGGTCCTGCCCGGCCTCGGCGCGGCGATGATCTTCGGTTTCGTCCTCTCGTGGAACGACCTCTTCTACGCCCTTATCCTCGCCGGCGGGAAGGCGAGGACGCTGCCGGTCGCGGTCGCGGGCTACAACACGTTCCGAGGCGTGGAGCTGGGGCAGATGGCGGTCGCCATCCTCGTCTCGGTGGTCCCGGTCCTCGTGGCGAGCTTCGTCGTCCAGAAACGACTCATCCGCGGTATCTCCCGAGGAGGCCTGAAGGTCTGATGGCGAGCGTGCGTCTCGAGGCGCTGGCCAAGCGCTACGGTGAGCTGGAGGCGGTCCGTGGGATCGACCTGGCCATCCCAGACGGCCAGTTCGTCGTCCTGGTCGGGCCGTCCGGCTGCGGCAAGACGAGCACGCTCCGGATGATCGCCGGTCTCGAGGAGGCGAGTGGCGGTCGGATCCTGATCGGCGAGCGCGACGTCACGAAGCTGGCGCCCAAGGACCGTGACGTCGCCATGGTCTTCCAGAACTACGCCCTCTACCCGCATATGCGGGTCCGCGACAACATCGCCTTCGGGCTCCGGGCGCGCCACCTCGACCCGGCCGAGGTCCGCCGGCGCATCTCGTGGGCGGCCGACCTGCTAGGGCTGGGCGAGCTGCTCGACCGCAAGCCGGGTGCGCTGTCGGGCGGCCAGCAGCAGCGGGTTGCGATTGGCCGGGCGATCGTCCGCGAGCCGTCGGTCTTCCTGTTCGACGAACCGCTCTCGAACCTGGACGCGAAGCTGCGCGTCGAGATGCGGACCGAATTGCTGCGGATCCAGCGCCAGCTGAAGGCGACCGTCGTCTACGTCACCCACGATCAGGAGGAGGCGATGGCGCTCTCGGATGTGATGGTCGTGATGCGCGACGGGCAGATCGAACAGCAGGGTCCTCCGGGCGAGATCTACGCTCACCCGCGCACCGAGTTCGTCGGCTCGTTCGTCGGCAGTCCAGCCATGAACCTGCTTGACGGGGTCGTCGCGGGCGGTCGGCTCAGCGCGGGTCCGATCGCCATCGACGGAGTGGCTGCCACCGACGGTCCGGTCCGCGTCGGCATCCGGCCCGAGGAGATCCTGCTCGCCGGGACCATTCCCGCGGGCGAACAGGCGATCGCCTTCGAGGCGACCGTCGAGGTGATCGAGGCACTCGGTCCACGGGTCGTGGTCAGCCTGGCCCCGGCCGGCGGTCCTCCGATGAAGGCCGTGATCGAGGCGCGACCCGCAGCCGCCCTGCACGAGACGGCACGCGCCCGCTTCGCGGTCCGCCCGGACGCTCTCCACCTCTTCCCCGCTCGCACCGGGGGCTGAGCGCCCGCGCGCGGAACTCGCGTCGGCCGGGCTCAGGCGCCGGCCACGGCGAACCGATCGCGGACGGCCCGGGCGAGGGCGCGGTGGCGGGCCGCGGCGGGCAGGACCACAC
>CAYMBB010000180.1:0-5608 GCA_964388515.1 uncultured Anaerolineaceae bacterium | reverse complement strand
GCCGGCGCAGGATCCGGCCGAGGGCCGCGGCGCCCGGCAGGCCGCTCAGGGCGATGTCGCGCTCGAGAAGCTCGGCCGGCGACGGCGGCGGCGCGGGCTGGCGACGGGGAGCGACCGGGCGAGCCACGCTACTCGGCGGCGACCAGGTACCGGTAGTGGGGCTGGCCGCCGTAGACCACCTCGACCTCGAGGTCCGGGCGCCAGCCGGCAACGAGCTTCGCCA
The DNA here is from genome assembly GCA_964388515.1 of uncultured Anaerolineaceae bacterium. Classification (GTDB taxonomy): domain Bacteria; phylum Chloroflexota; class Limnocylindria; order Limnocylindrales; family CSP1-4; genus JAKAHU01. The sequence goes on along the minus strand of CAYMBB010000180.1, from coordinate 5,385 downwards.
TCCCCTCGGCCTCGGCGAGGTCCGCCCCGTCCCCGTAGTAGAGCGTAAGCAGCTCGTAGCCGGGCCGGAGGGTTGCCAGGGCGCCGAGCAGGGCCCGGCTCCGCTCGCCGTCGACCGCCACCAGCCCGTCGTCGGGATCGAGCACGATCGTCTGGCCCTTCTTCACCTTGCGGCCGCCGATCTTCGCGTCGCGCACGGCGTCCGTCACGAGCAGGGTCTGGATCGAGCGCGCGGCGCCGGTCATCGACGCCACGTTCGCCGCTCCGTCGAGCGAGGGGTCGAGGGCGAGCAGCGCCGCCACCCCCTCGGCCGCGTTCCGGGTCTCGACCACCCGGACCGGCAGGCGCGCCAGCGACGCCACCTGGCGGGCGGCGAGGATGACGTTCGGGTTGTTGGGCAGCAGAAGGACCTCGTCGGCCTCGAGGGCGTCGATCGCGGCGAGCAGCTCGCCGGTGCTCGGGTTGGCCGCCTGGCCGCCGCGCACGATCGCGGCCACGCCGTACGACTCGAAGATCGCGGCCAGGCCGTCCCCGGCGGCGACCGCCACGACCGCGAGCCGGCGGTGAGCCGGCACGGCGGGCCGGGTGACCCCTGGCGACGGCGCGACGGCCAGCCCGACCCCGGCCGTCTCACCGGCCGGGGTCGGCGTCGGGCCCGGCAGCGGCGCCTCGCCCTCCTCGCTGGTGAAGCGCGCCGCCCGGCCCTCACGGACGTCCTGCGCCTGCTGGTCGAGGTTCTCGACGCTGATCCGGCTCAGCACTCCGAGCGACAGCCCGAACGAGAGGACCTCGTCCGGTCGCTCGCTGTGGACGTGGACCTTGACCCCGCGCTGGTCGCCCGCCACGAGGACCGACTCGCCCATCTGCGCGAGTCGCTCACGGATCGCGTCGACGTCGAGCGCCTGGCCGGGCCGGGGCCGGACGAGGAACATCGTCTCGTACCCGAACCCTTCGTCCGCCAGGGCGACGAGGGTCGACGGCCGGGCGGCCCGAGCGGCTCCCTGAGCCTGGCCCGCCTCGGCGGCCCCGGCGGCGACCGATGGCGCGGTTCCCCGGGCATACCCGAGCGCTCCCTCGAGCAGCCGCAGCAGACCCTGGCCGCTGGCGTCGACGACGCCCGCCTCGCGCAGGACCGGCAGGAGCGAGGGCGTGGCCGCGACCGCCGCCGCGGCTGCCTCGACCGTTGCCGCCAGGACGTGCTCGAGCTCGTTCTCGCGCTCGGCCGCCGCCCGGGCCGCCGCCGCCGCCTCGCGGATCACGGTCAGGATCGTCCCCTCGACCGGCTGGCCGACCGCCGCGTAGGCCGTCTGCGTGCCGACAGTCAGGGCATGGGCCAGGTCGAGGGCGTTGAAGTGACGCTTCGCGGCCAGGCCCTCGGCGATGCCGCGCATGATCTGTGAGGCGATCACGCCCGAGTTGCCGCGGGCACCCATGAGCGCCCCGAAGCAGAGGGCGGCAGCGACCCGGTCGACGCTCGCGGCGTCCGCGCGCATCGCTTCGTCGAGTGCGGCGCGGACCGTGGCGACCATGTTCGACCCGGTGTCACCGTCGGGAACCGGGTAGACGTTCAGCGCATTGACCTCGTCGACGTGCGCCTCCAGGTTCATCACTGCGGCCCGGAAGGTCTCGCGAAGCCCTGCCCCGTCGCAGGACCGGCGTGTCATCAGGCGGGGTCACCCCCGGCCTCGACCGCCGTCGCGACCACCTGCTCGACCTGCGCCAGCGACTCGAGGTCGTCATCGACCGACGACCCGGCCGCCGGCGATCCGGTCGGCGACCCGGTCGGGACGACCGAGGCTGGCTCGTAGCGCATCCCCCCGACGTGGATCGTCAGGCGGTCGACCTCCCGCCCGATCGCCCGCCGGAGCGCATACCGAACCGCCGAATCGGCCTGCCGCGCGACCTCGGCCACCGGCACCCCATAGGCCACGGTCAGGCGCAGCTCGAGCACGAGCCCGTCCCGCAGCGAGACGCGGATCCCGGGCGCGACGAGCCCGAGCCAGCCGAGCAGGCGCTCGGCCGGCGTCGCGCAGGCGAACCCGGTCACCCCGTAGCTGCCCGCCACGGCGGGACGGATGATGTCGACGAGGGCGCGCCGGGTGACGAGGGAACGGCCGGGCACGCGGCGCTCGGTCATCGGGAGGGTTCCTCGTGCTGTGGTCGAGCCGGCCGCTGTCACGACCGGGCGGTCGGGCGGCCGTCCGGTGGGTCCGGACCGGTGTGCTATCATACGCCTCCGCTCGAGCCGGCCAACGGCTCGACGCAACCTCGCTCCAGATCCTGAGGACAACCGATGGCTCGTGCCTGCGCCGTGTGCGGCAAGGAATCGATGGGCGGCTTCAATCCCCAGTCGTCGGGGATGAACCGCGTGCGCGCTCACCGGCGCTACCAGCCGAACCTCCAGCCGCTCCTGATCACCCGCGACGGGGTCAGCCAGCGCCTGCCCGTCTGCACCCGCTGCCGACGCACGCTCGCCAAGGCCGCCCGCTGACGTGCTCGCCGGACCCCACCGTCCGGCGCCCACCCACCGCTCCGCTCAGCCCGGGGCGGCCGTGTCGAGCCAGATCGTGAACGGGCCTGCGTTCACCAGCTCGACCTCCATCTCCGCTCCGAACCGGCCCCGCGCGACCCGCACGCCCTGCGCCGCGAGCGCCTCGCAGAACGCCTCGTAGAGCGCTTCCGCCTGGGCCGGCGGGGCAGCCCCGGTAAAGCCTGGCCGGCGACCGCGCCGGGTGTCGGCGAAGAGCGTGAACTGGCTGACCACGAGGGCCTCGCCCACCACCTCGAGCAGCGACCGGTTCGTCCGACCGGCGTCGTCAGGGAAGATCCGCAGCTCGACGATCCTGCGCGCCAGGTCGGCTGCCAGCGCCTGGTCGTCGGTCGGCCCGACGCCGAGCAGGACGAGCAGGCCCGGCCCAATCCGGCCGATCGGCTCCCCGGCGACGCGGACCTCCGCCCGCGAGACACGCTGAAGCAGGGCCCGCACGCGCGCTCAGCCCTGGCCGGTGCGCAGGCGCTCGCGCCACGCCTCCGCCTCGGCGAGGTAGCGTTCGCGGGCCTCGGCATGACGCTCGATCGTCAGCGCCTCGGCGGTGGCCGGGACCTTCACCTCGTAGTCGCGAACGCCGTCGGGATTGATCTGGCCGTCGCCCCGGAGCATCAGGACCGGGATGCCACCGGCCTCGATCTCGTCCATGAACCGCCGGGCGAAGACCTTCGGGAGCTGGACGAAGGTCACCCAGTTGTCGCGCGGGATCGGCGGCTGGCCCGCGTTCAACTGGTACTGGAAGCCCTCGTCGGCGAGCGTTTTGATCAGCCGAATCTCGCGACCCATGTCGTGGCCCTTGGCGAACAGCGCCGAGCCGACGACGAGGACGTCAGCGCCCAGCCCGCCGACGATCTCGGCTGTCTCGCGGTTGACGCCCCCATCGACATGGACCTCGCCCCCGACCGCCTTGTGACGGAGCAGGTCGCGGGCCGGGAGGAGCTTCCGCGCGGCATCCCGCATGAACGACTGGCCGCCAAAGCCCGGCTCGACGGTCATGACCATGACGATGTCGAGCAGTTCGCGGTACGGCTCGAGGGCGCTCAGGGGAGTGGCCGGCTTGACGGCCAGTCCGGCCGCCCGGCCGGCGGCCCGGATCGACCGCAGGGTCGGCTCGATCGGCTCCTCGATCTCGACGTGGATCGTGACCGAGTCGCAGCCGGCGTCGAGGAACTGCTCGATGTACCGACCGGGCTGGCTGATCATCAGGTGGGCGTCGAAGGGCACCCTCGTCACCCGCCGGAGCGCCCTGATCGTCCGCGGCCCGAAGGTCAGGTTGGGCACGAAGTGGCCGTCCATGACGTCGAGGTGGATCCGGTCGGCGCCGGCCTTGACGACCCGTCGGACCTCGTGGCCCAGGTTCGCGAAATCGGCGTCGAGGATGCTCGCCGCGAGCCGTGCCCGCCCGGTCCCCACGCCGTCCTACTCCCCCACCCCGGCCCCGAGCGGATCGCGGCTGCGCTCGCCGCGCAGGGCGGCCACGCTGGCGACCACGATCCGCTCCCGGCGGCGCGCGACGACCGGCGCCGGCGGTTCGCCGGCCCGCTCGGCGGCCAGCTGCCCGCACGCGGCGCCGATCTCCTGACCCCGGTTGCGCCGGATCGTGACCGGGATCCCGGCCGCGCGGAGCTGCTCGGCGAACCGCTCGACGACCGGCAGCGGGCTGGCCGTCCAGGGCGTGTGGGCAACCGGGTTCATCGGGATCAGATTGACGTGGGCCAGCTCGCCCCGCAGGAGCGCGGCCAGGGCACGAGCGTCCTCGTCGGTGTCGTTCACACCGGAGATCATCGTGTACTCGTACGACACGCGGCGCCCGGTGACGCGGGCGTGATCGCGGGCCGCGGCGACGACCTCGGCCACCGGCCAGCGCCGGTTCAGGGGCACGAGCACGTCGCGCAGCGCATCGCGGGCGGCGTGGAGCGAGATCGCGAGCGTGAACTGTGGCCCCAGCGCGGTCAGCCGCCGGATCCCGGGCACGACACCCGAGGTCGAGACGGTGATGTGCCGGGCGCCGAGCCCGAACCGGCCGGGGTCCGTGAGCGCGGTCACCGCGTCGAGCACCCGGTCGAGGTTGAGGAGCGGCTCGCCCATGCCCATGAACACGACGTTCGTCAGGCGCCGGCCGTCGACCCGGAGGCGGCGGGCGGCGACGCGGACCTGGTCGAGGATCTCGGCCGTCTCGAGGTCCCGGCTGAAGCCGAGCTCGCCGGTGGCACAGAACGGGCAGCCGACCGCGCAGCCGGCCTGGCTCGAGATGCACACCGTGTGCCGCTCGCGACTGCCGGGGCGGGCCGGGTAGTGCATCAGGACCGACTCGATCAAGGCCCCGTCGGAGAGCAGGTGGAGCCCCTTCTCGGTCCGTCCGCCATCAGAGATGCGGAGGTCGGTCTCGACGAGCGTGTCGATCCGGAACGCCTCGTCGAGCGCGGCCCGGAGCGAGGCCGGCAGCGGGCGCAGCTGGTCCGCCCTCCCGGCCAGGTCCTGCCAGACCGCGTGCAGGATCTGGCGAGCTCGATAGCCCGGTTCGCCGCGCTCGGCGAGCCAGGCGCGCAGCTCCGCCTCCCCGAGGCCGCTCAGGCCGGGGCGCGGATCGCGCGCTCCGAGCCGGCCCCGGGTGGACGCATCGGAGGCGACCAGGGACGGGGCGGCGGGCACGGCGGCGTTCACGGCGGCGTTCACGGCGGCGATTATCGCACCCGCTCTCCGACCAGCTCGGGGTGACCGCGGCGCAGCTCCGAGGCCCGCATCCGGCGCCGGCCCGCGAGCTGGACCTCCTCGAGCCGGAGGAGGCCGTGGGCGGTCACCAGTGCCAGCCCGTCACCGTCGACGACCAGTCGTCCC
>CAYMBB010000179.1:0-5693 GCA_964388515.1 uncultured Anaerolineaceae bacterium | reverse complement strand
GCCAGATGAAGGCGACCGGCGAGGTGATGGCGATCGACCGGACGTTCGGGTCTGCGCTGAACAAGGCGCTCCGGGGTCTCGAGCAGGCCGGCGCCGGGCCGCTCGCCGAGGATCCCGGCTGGGCGCCCGCGCTCGACTATCTCGGCGCCGCGCTCGCCCCGCCGCTCGACCCGGACGAGCCCGACGCGCCGATCCGCTGGATCGACGAGCGGGGCGAGCAGTGCGAATCGACCCGTCTCGCCGAGCGGACGGCCGCCCCGATCGTCCTGCGCCGCTTCCTTGCTCCGTCCGACTCGCGACTCTGGCGGGTCGTCGCGCTCCTGCGGCGCGGCGTCCCGGAGGCCGCGATCGGCGAGGCGACCGGGATCGCCGCGTGGTTCCTCGCGGAGATGCGCCGCAACGTGGAGATCGAGGCCGACGTCCGGGCTGCCGGCGCGCGGCTCACCGACCTCGGCGATGCCGACGCGATGGCGCTCCTCGCGACCGCGAAGCGGGCCGGCTTCGGGGACCGCGATCTCGCGATGCTCGCCGGCATCCCGGCGGGAGCGCTTCGAACGACGCGTCTCGCCGTCGGCCTCGTGCCCGGCTATGCGATGGTCGACACGTGCGCCGCGGAGTTCGCCGCCGAGACGCCATACTTCTACTCGACGTACGCGGCGAGCGGGTCGACGCCGGAGTCGCCGCCCACGGAGCGTCCGGCGGCGCTCGTCATCGGCAGCGGCCCGGTCCGGATCGGGCAGGGGATCGAGTTCGACTACTGCGCCGTCCAGGCGGCCGACACGCTCCGGCGGCTCGACTGGCGGGCGGTGATGATCAACTCCAACCCGGAGACGGTCTCGACCGATTTCGACGCCTCGTCACGGCTCTACTTCGAGCCGCTCGACCCGGAGTCGGTCCGGAGCGTAACCGAGGCCGAGACCCCGCCCGGCGCGACGCCCTTGCCGGCGTTCGTCCAGTTCGGCGGCCAGACGCCGCTCAACCTCGCCGCCCCGCTCGCCGCGGCCGGGGTGCCGCTGATCGGAGCGGATCTCGAGGCGATCGACCAGGCCGAGGAGCGGACGCGCTTCGCGGCCCTCCTCGACCGGCTTGGCATCCCCCAGCCGGAGGGTGGGATGGCCCACTCGGTCGAGGAGGCGCTGACGCTCGCCGAGCGGATCGGCTACCCGGTGATCGTCCGCCCGTCGTTCGTCATCGGCGGGCTGGCGATCGACTTCGCCTACTCGCCCGACGACCTCGTCCGCCAGCTGGCGGCGGCGACGGTGGTCGACCCCGACCGCCCGGTCCGGATCGACCGCTACCTCGAGGGGGTCGAGGTCGACGTCGACGCGGTCTCCGACGGCCAGACGGTCCTGATCCCGGGCCTGCTCGAGCACATCGAGCGGGCCGGCGTCCACTCTGGCGACTCGGTCGGCCTCTTCCCGCCCCAGGCGGTCAGCGCGGCCGACCAGGAGCTGATCGTGGCCGCGATGGAGCGGGTCGTCCGGGCACTCGGGGCGCGCGGCCTGGTGAACGCCCAGTTCATCGTCCGCGACGACGGGGTCTACCTGATCGAGGTGAACCCGCGCGCCTCGCGGACCGTCCCGTTCCTGTCCAAGGTGACCGGCGTGCCGATGGTCGAGCTGGCGGTCCGGATCGCGCTCGGCGCCTCGCTCCGCGAGCTCGGCTGGCCGGGCGGGCTGCTGCCCCCGCCGGGCCACGTGGCGGTCAAGGCGCCGGCCTTCTCGACCGCCAAGCTGCGCGGCGTGGACCCCTCGGTGGGGCCCGGCATGCAGTCGACCGGGGAGGTGATCGGGTTGCACACGGATCCGCGAGTCGCGCTGGCCAAGGCGCTCCTCGGCGCTTCGCTCGTGCCGCCCCGCCCGGTGCCGGGCGGCCCGCCGCCGCTCGCCCTGCTCTCGATCGCCGACCGCGACAAGGCCCTCCTGCCCCGCCTCGGGGCGGCCCTGGTGAGGGCCGGCTACCGGCTCGCGGCGACGGTCGGGACGGCAGCCGTGCTGGCCGGGGCGGGACACCCGGCGCGCCTGGTGGCCAAGCTTGGGGAGCCGGCGGACGCGCCCGGCGAGCCGATCCTCGAGCTGATCGCCTCGGGCGAGGTCCGGCTCGTCGTGAACACGCCGACGCCGCGCTCGGGCGCCGTGCGCGACGCGGTCGAGATCCGTCTGGCGGCGACCGCGGAGGGGATCCTCTGCCTGACCGCGATCGAGACCGCGGTCGCCGCCGCCGAGGCGCTCGACCCGGCCGTCATGACCGGCCTGGCCGAGGTCCGCTCGCTGCGCGAGTGGGTGCCGGCGGCCGGAGCGGGGGAGCGGGCCGCCTTCGCCGGTGCCGGCGGCTGATTCCTGGTGCCGACGGCTCGATGCGGCCGGCGCGGCTACAATCGCCTGCATCCCGCTCGTTCTGCCAAGCCCAGGAGCCCCGCAGCATGCCGATCCCCGTCGTCCGATTCAGCGACGACCAGCTGGCCAACGGCCTGCGCTACCTGATCGCCGAGGACCACCTCGCCCCGGTCGTGGCGGTGAACATCTGGTACAACGTCGGCTCGCGCCACGAGGTCGAGGGCAGGACGGGCTTCGCCCATCTGTTCGAGCACATCATGTTCCAGGGCTCGCGCAACGTGGGCAAGGCGCAGCACATCGCCCTCGTCCAGGCGGCCGGTGGAACGGTCAACGGCACGACCTGGCTCGACCGGACGAACTACTTCGAGACCCTGCCGTCCCACCAGCTCGAGCTCGCCCTGTGGCTCGAGGCGGACCGGATGGGGACGCTCCTCGACGCGCTCAACCAGGAGAACCTGGACAACCAGCGCGAGGTCGTCAAGAACGAGAAGCGCTGGTCCTACGACAACCGACCGTACGGCTCCTGGAACGAGAAGCTCCAGGCGCACCTGTTCCCGCCCGAGCACCCGTACCATCACCCCACGATCGGCTCGATGGCCGACCTGGATGCAGCCACGCTCGATGACGTGCGCGAGTTCTTCCGGACGTACTACGCTTCCAACAACGCCGTCCTGTCGATCGTCGGCGATGTCGATCCCGAGCAGGTTCGGGCCTGGGTCGAGCGCTATTTCGGCTGGATCCCGGCCAACCCCTCGATCCCCGCCCCGCCCGAGCTCGCTCTTCCGCCGGTCCTCGGCGAGGAGCGCCGGGAGACGGTGATCGACCGGGTCCCGCTGCCGCGGATCTACTTCGGCTTCCGGGCCCCGGTCTTCGGCGACCTGCGCCTCGACGCCCTCGACGTCGCCGGCCAGATCCTCGCCGGCGGCAAGGGCAGTCGGCTCCATCGCCGCCTCGTGCGCGAGGAACGGATCGCCCAGGACGTCGCCGCCTTCACCCTCGGCTTCATCGGCGGGGCGTCGATCACTGCCGGCTGGGCGACCGTCCGCCCGGGGGTCGACGTCGCCCGGGTCGAGGCCGCCTTCCTCGAGGAGCTCGAGCGGCTCGGCCGGGAGCCCGTCTCCGACGACGAGCTGGTGCGGGCCAGGGCGCTGATCGAGGCGGACGAGCTCGGGGCGCTGCAGCGGGTGGAGGAGCGGGCCGATCGGCTCTCGATGTACGCCCTCCTGTTCGACGACCCGGACCTGGTCAACCGCCAGCTCGGGCGCTATCTCGACGTGACCGCGGAGCGGATCCGCGAGGTCGCCGGGGCCGTCTTCCGACCCGACAACCGCGTGATCCTGACGTACCTGCCGGAGATGCCCGTCGCCGACGAGGGCGTCGAGCCGGCCGGTGAGGAGGTCGCGGCATGACGAACGACCAGGCCCTCGCGACCCGCCCCGTCCCGGGGCCTCCACGCCCGTACTCGTTCCCGCCGTTCGAGCGCCACCGCCTGGCGAACGGCCTGGCTGTGCTTACCGTCCACCTGCCCGGCCGCCCGCTCGTCAGCGCCTCGCTCCTCTTCCGCACCGGCGCCGCCGACGAGCCGGCCGCCGAGGCTGGTGCGACCGTCCTGGCCGCCCGGGCCCTGTCCGAGGGGACCGAGCGCTACGACGCGATCGCGCTCACCGAGGCGGCCGAGCGGCTGGGCGCGACGCTCCATGCCGAGGCGGGCTGGGACGCGCTCTCGGCCGCCGTCGACGTGCCGGCGGCACGGCTCGAACCGGCCCTCGAGCTGCTGGCCGAGATGGTCGCCCATCCCACGTTTCCCGAGCGCGAGGTCGAGCGCCTGCGCGACGAACGGCTGAACGACATCCTCCAGGCGCGGGCCGATCCCCGGCGGCGGGCGGAGGAGGGATTCATCGAGACGATCTACACCGCCCGCTCGCCCTACCACCGGCCGGCGGGCGGGATCGCCGGGACCGTCGAGCGCCTCGGTCCGGTCGAGCTCCGGGGGACCTACGAGCGGGGCTTCGATCCGCAGCTGATGACCCTGGTCGTCGCCGGCGACCTCGCCGGGCTCGACCTGCCGGCGATCGCGGAGCGGCTGTTCGGGTCGTGGACGGCCCGCCCGGGCGCCCTTCCGCCCGGCGAGATCGTGGCCGAATCGGCCGTCCGCCGGCGGTTCGTCCGGCTCTACCACCGGCCCGGCTCGGTCCAGACCGAGATCCGGATCGGGCATGTCGGCCTGCCCCGGCGGATCCCGGACTTCCACGCCGTGACCGTGATGAGCGCGATCCTGGGCGGCCTGTTCAGCTCGCGGCTGAACATGAAGATCCGCGAGGAGAAGGGCTACGCCTATGGCGCCGGGGCGGGCTTCGACCTGCGCCGGGGCCGTGGCCCGTTCAGCGCCAGGGCGGCCGTGAACGCCGAGGTCACCGTCCCGGCGATCGCGGACATCCTCGTCGAGCTCGAGCGGATGCGCGACGAGCCGGTCACGGAGGTCGAACTGGCCGCGGCGCGTGACTTCCTGGTCGGGGTCTTCCCGCTTCGGTTCGAGACCCCCGGGCCGGTCGTGGGCGCGCTCGCCGGGCTCGTCGTCCATGAGCTGCCCGACGACGAGCTGGCCCGCTACCGGCCGGGGATCGAGGCGGTCACCGTCGAGGACGTCCTGGCCGCCGCCCGTGCCCACCTCGACCTCGAGCACAGCGCGATCGTGCTCGTCGGAGATGCGGACCAGGTCGGCCCTGGACTCGAGGCGGCTGGCTTCGGACCGCTCGAGATCATCGCGGAGGCGGGCCCGGCGATCCGGGGACCGCTCGAGGGCGTCGAGGAGGAGCTCGGCCCGGTCGAGGACGGCGGCTGAGCGGCCACGGGTCTGGTCACGGAGCGAGGCGCCCCAGGCGTCCGGGTCGTGCCGGCCGCCGCCCGTGCCCGCTGAGACCTTCGCGCTGAAACCTTTCGGCCGCGGCGTGTCTCGATCCTGTAGCAGCCGGTCGAACGACCGGCACGATCAGGGGACGTGAACCGTGGACAGAACTCGTATCACTCGCGGCTTGGGGGTGTCGGCGGTGGCCCTCTTCCTCGTTGTCGGCGCCGCCCTCGGGGCCGACGCGATCATCCGCCCGGCCCCGGCAGGGAGCTTCGACCCGACCCTCTCGAACCAGGTCGGCCCGAACCTCTCGAACGAAACCGGCCCTGCGCTCGAGACCGCCGAGCCGACGAAGACGCCCGAGCCGACCGAGACCGCCGAGCCGTCGAAGACTCCGGAGGCGACCGAGACGCCCGAGCCGACCGAGACCGCCGAGCCGACGAAGACCCCGGAGGCGACCGAGACCGCCGAGCCGACCGAGACCCCCGAGCCGACGGAGACCCCTGAGG
>CAYMBB010000178.1:0-5742 GCA_964388515.1 uncultured Anaerolineaceae bacterium | reverse complement strand
CAACCGCGACCTCGACCTCGCCCTGGCCCGCCTGTACCGCGCCCTCCGGGCCTCGAACGGGACGGTGACCGCGGAGGTCCGTGACGCGGCGGCCGCCGAGCGGGCGGCCCAGGAGCGCCTGCCGCCGGACACGCGCGGCCTGGTCGTCATCATGGCCGACATCGCCCGCGGCGGCCTGAACCAGGCCGTGATCACGATCGAGCTCGCCCGGGGGAGGCTGGCGGCCGCGGTCGAGGCGCTCGACACGACAACCCCTGGCCCGTCGATCAGCGGGCCGTCAAGCCCCGTCCCCCCGGCCGAGCCCACTCCCTGACCGGACGCGCGGTAGACTGCGGTCGATCCCCGCCCATGCCAGCAACGGCGGCCCGACCTCGCCGCCGGGAGGAACCACGCCCGATGGAGTTCCGAGTCGTCACCGACCAGCCCTGGGATGTCCAGGCCGACGTGCTCGTCGTTCCGATCGTCGGGGAGCCCGCGTTCGGCGGGCCGCTCGACGAACTCGACCGCCGGAGCGGGGGCGAGCTGCGCGCCCTGGCCGCCTTCGGCGAGCTGCGCCCGAAGCGCTACGCGACGGCCCTCGCGGCCCCGGGCGGGCTGCCGGTCGGACGGGTGCTCGCCGTCTCGGCCGGGGATCGCGACGGGCTCGACCGCGAGGTCGTCCATCACCTGGCTGCGGCGGCCGAGCGCCGGCTCGGCGGGCGGACCGTCCGGCGCCTCGCCTTCTGGCTCGGCGACCTGGCGGAGCGATTCGAGACCGACGCGGCCCTGGTGGCCGGGATCGTCGCCCGCGGCCTGGTCGAGGGTGGCTACGAGCCCGGGACGATCTATCGCGAGACGGTCGAAGGCGCGCCGCCGCGGCTCGACGAGGTGATCATCGTCGCGCCCGGGACCGATCGGGCGGCCCTCGAGGCGGCTGTCCGGCGGGGGCAGATCATCGGCGAGGGCGCGAACACGGCGCGGACGCTCGCCAACCGGGCCTCGAACGACGTCAGCCCGGTCGTCCTGGCCGAGGAGGCGCGGGCGATCGCCGAGCGTCACGGGCTGGCGATCGAGGTCATCGGTCCCGAGCGGGCGACCGAACTCGGGATGGGGATGTTCATGGCCGTCGGGCGGGGAAGCGACAACCCGCCCCGGATGATCGTCCTGCGCTCGGGCGGGGAGGGCGAGGCCGACGCCCTCGGGCGGCACCTGGCGATCGTGGGCAAGGGCGTCTGCTTCGACTCGGGCGGGATCAGCATCAAGCCGTCCGAGCGGATGGAAGAGATGAAGATGGACAAGACGGGGGCGGCGACGGTGATCGCGGCGATCGCCACCGTGGCTCGGCTCGCTCCCGGCACGCCCCTGCTCGCGGTCGCCCCGGCGGTCGAGAACATGCCCGGCCCGCACTCGACCCGACCGGGCGACGTCGTCCGTGCCCTGAACGGCAAGTGGGTCGAGGTCACGAATACGGACGCCGAGGGCCGGCTGATCCTGGGCGACGCGCTCACCTATGCCGAGCGGCTCGGGGCGACCCACCTGGTCGATGTGGCGACGCTCACCGGCGCCGTCGGGCGGGCCTTCGGCAACCTCGTCACCGGCGCCTTCGGCACGCCCCAGGACTGGTACGAGGCGGTCGCCGCGGCCGGCGCCCGGGCGGGCGAGCGGTACACCCAGATCCCGCTCGTGGACGACTACGTGCCGGACATGGAGAGCTGGTACGCGGATCTCCAGAACTCCGGCCCGGCCGAAGCCTCGCTGGTCAAGAGTGGCCTGTTCCTCCGGGAGTTCCGGACCAGGCCCTGGGCCCACCTCGACATCGGGGGCACGGCCTACTTCCGCAAGCCGACCGCCTACGCGCCCCGCGGCGCGACCGGCGTCACCCATGCCACCCTCGTCGAGCTGGCGCTCGCGGGGGCGCGGTCGGCCTGACCGACCGATGGCCCGAGCCGGCCGCTCGACGGGGACGTCGTGATCGAGCCGTTCGGTCTCGTCCTCGGCCTCGTCGGTGTCGCCTGGGGTCTCCTCGCCGACCGGATCGCCGCTCGCTGGCCGCCGCACGAGGACGGCTCGGTCCGGCCCCCGGACTGGCGGACCGCGCTCGTGCCGGGCGTCGGTGGCCTGGCCATGGCGGCACTGGCCGGCCGGTTCGCCGACCCCGGCCCAGTCGCCCTGTTCGGAGCCTATTTCCTGGCCCTGATCCTCCTGCTGGCGACCGACCTGGATCAGCGGCTCCTGCCCGATCTGATCACGCTGCCTCTGGTCCCGTTCGTGCTCGTCGCCGGGCTGGCCGGCGCGAACCCGCTCGTCGCCGGCGCGTTGCCCGGCGCGATCGTGATCGCGCTCATCCTGCCGGCCGGCCTGTGGGCGCTCTCGATCCCGTTCGGGGCCGGCGCGATCGGCATCGGCGACCTCAAGCTCCTGGTGAGCGTCGGGCTCGTCTCCGGGCTGGCCCGGACCCTGATCGGGGTTGTCAGCGGGGCGTTCCTGGCCGGCGTGGTCGTCGCGCTTCTGCTCGTCAGCCGCCGGGTAACCCTGAAGAGCTACATCCCGTTCGGCCCGTTCCTCATCGTCGGCGCGATCTGGGGGATCCTCGTCCGGACCTAGGGTGCATCGTCCGGGGGCGGGGTGTGCCCGACGGCGACCTCCTCCTCTGACGGTACCGGCCGGTTGCCGGACGATCGGGCGGCTTGCCCGTCCGGTGCGCCACTGCCAGGCTGACCAGGCGAGGTATCATGCGCGCGAAGCCGGAGTCGTCCTGAGGCAGGTGCCCGCGGAAGGACGGCGACTCACCGGCGGGCGTAGCCGCACCCGCGCCTCGGCGCGCGAACGGAGCTTGCTCGCACGATGACGACGCCACAGTGATCCGCCGCCTCCAGCCCGACCGCCGACCGTCGGCCGGATCGGCGCGGCCTCGCCGTCGCCGCCTGATCGCGCTGATCGCCCTGCTCGTCCTCCTGCCGCTCGTCGGCGGCCTGTCGGGCGTGCCCCGTGCCAGCGGCGACGAGCTCTCCGACGCCATCGCCCGCCAGAAGGCGCTGGCGGCCAGGATCGCCGCCCAGAAGAAGCAGATCGTCCAGCTGAACGCGCGTCAGGCCGACCTGAAGGTCCAGATCGCCGACACGAACACCGCCCTGGCCGGGATCAACGCCGACCTGGCCGTCGTCCGGGCGCGGATCGCGAAGCTCGGCGACCAGATCGCGGTGGTCAAGGCGGACTACCTCGACCTCGTCGCCCAGCTGGCCGACCTCGACCGACAGCTCGCCTCGATCCAGGCCCAGGAGGCGGAAAAGGCGGCCGATCTCTCGGAGCGCAGGGCGATCCTCGCCGCCCGTCTGCGGGCCGCCTACACGGCCGACCGGACGAGCCTGCTCGAGACGGTCCTCTCGGCCGGCTCGTTCGCCGACATCCTCACCGAGGTCGGCAACCTGATGGACTTCAGCCAGCAGGACCGGGTCCTCGCCGAGCAGATCGCCCGCGACCAGGAGACGCTCGCCGCGCTCCGGGTGTCGGTGACCGAGACCCGCACCCAGACCGACGCCCTGCGGGTGGAGACCGCCCGCCAGCGCAAGCAGCTCGCCGACCGGATCGGCGAGCTGAAGACGGCCCGCGACGAGCTCGCCCGTCTGGAGGCGGAGACCGCCCGGCGACTGGCGATCCAGCAGGCGAACTTCAGCAAGCTCGCCCGCAACAAGGCGGCGCTGGCCCGGGCCATCCAGCAGGACCAGGCAGCCCAGGCAGCCCTGAAGAAGAAGATCGACGCCCTCGTCGCCCGCCAGCGACAGGTGGGCAACATTCCGTCCCAGTACAACGGGACGCTCAGCTGGCCGCTGGCCGGCAGCATCACCCAGGAGTTTGGCTGCACCGGCTTCCCGTGGGAGCCGCCCCGCGGGAGCTGTGCCCACTTCCACGGAGGGATCGACATCGCGGCCGACATGTACACGCCGATCCGGGCGGCGGGCGACGGGACGGTCCTGTTCGCCGGTCCGAACCCGTACGACCCCTACCCCAAGGCCTGGATCGTGATCATCGCCCACTCCAAGGACCTGGTCACCTGGTACGCGCACATCGACGACGCGCGGCGCCCCCCCGCGGTGCGAGCAGGCGACGTCGTCCGCAAGGGTGACGTCATCGCCTACGTGGGGATGACCGGCCGGACCACCGGACCCCACGTCGACTGGCGCGTGGAGTTCAACGGCGAGTTCGTGAATCCGCGCCTGTTCGTCTGATCAGGGCGCTCACGGAACGTTCACCGGTCGTTGATTTGGCGCCGGCCGGTGCGTGCTAGCATCGACCCCACGAGGACCCTCGTCCGCGTCCGGAGAGCGTGACCCAGCGTGCCGAAGGAGGGGTCTGGTGAAGCGAACGATGGCGGTGATCCTCGCCGGCGGCGAGGGCGAGCGATTGTCCATCCTCTCGTCGGTGCGCGCCAAGCCGGCGGTCCCGTTCGGCGGCAAGTACCGGATCATCGACTTCGCGCTCAGCAACTGCGTGAACTCCGAGATCGATAACGTCATCGTCCTGACCCAGTACGCGCCCCGCTCGCTCGCCGACCACATCGGCCTCGGGCGGCCGTGGGACCTCGACCGGACCCGGGGCGGTGTCCGCCTCCTCCAGCCCTACCTCGCCCGGGGTCGTGTCGCCGAGTGGTACCGGGGCACCGCCGACGCCGTGCTCCAGAACATGAACGTGATCGAGCACGCCCCCGGCGACACCGTCCTCGTCCTGGCTGGCGATCACGTCTACAAGATGGACTACGGGCCGTTCGTGGCCACCCATCGCCGGAAGCGCGCCGACGTCACGGTCGCCGTCCGTCGCGTGCCGCTCGCCGACGCGACGCGGATGGGGATCCTGGCCATGGACGAGACCGGCCGGGTGACCGAGTGGCAGGAGAAGCCGAAGCAGCCGAAGAGCGACCTGGCGAGCATGGGGGTCTACGTCTTCTCCAAGCGGGCCCTGCGCCGCTGGCTGAGCGACGATCTGCCCGACTTCGGCGCCAACGTCATCCCGGCCATGCTCGAGGGCGGGGCCCGGGTCTTCGGCTACCGCTTCGACGGCTACTGGCAGGACGTCGGGACGATCCAGTCGTACTGGGAAGCCAACATGGACCTCCTCGAGGACGTCCCCGAGCTCGATCTCTACGACCGCGAGTGGCTGATCCACACCCGGTCCGAGGAGCGGGCGCCGGCCAAGATCGGCCCGACCGCCCAGGTCCACCGGAGCCTGGTATCGCACGGCTGCGTGATCGACGGGACGGTCGTCAACTCCGTCCTCTCGCCCGGGGTCCGGGTGGACGTCGGCGCCGTCGTGCGTGACTCGATCGTCATGTTCGACTCGGTGATCCGGGCCGGGGCGGTCGTCGACCGCTCGATCCTGGACAAGGAGGTGACCGTCGGGCCGGGCGCGATCGTCGGCGATGGTGCGGACCTCACGATCCCGAACAGGCTCGAGCCGAACCGGCTCCATACCGGGATCACGGTCGTCGGCAAGCGGGCGGTCATCCCGCGCGGGGTGCGGATCGGGCGGAACGTGAAGATCGGCGGTGACGTCCGGGCGATCGACTTCCCGCGCCGGGTGATCCCGAGCGGGGGGACGGTCGAACGCCGCGAGGAGTCGCCGCGTCGCCGGCGCGGCGGAGCCGCGGCCGCCGGATCCGGTTCCGGGCCGGCCGCTCCCGAGCCGGCTCCGGTGCGCCGGGAGGCGATCTCCGGCTAGGAGCGTGTGTCGGTAATGCCAACCGACGATCCTCCCGGCATGCGAGAATCG
>CAYMBB010000177.1:2637-5793 GCA_964388515.1 uncultured Anaerolineaceae bacterium | reverse complement strand
TCCGACGAGGAGGGGCTGGCGGCGGACGGCACGGTGCGGGTGGTCGAGGCGCTCACGGCGCGCGGGGGGACAATTGACAACTGCCTCGGTGGCGCGCCCACCTCCGCGGTGCTCTGGATCGCCGGCGTGGCGTACCTCGCCTGGCGCCGGAACCGCTCGCCCCTCGGCCCGATGGCCCGTGCCGCCCGTGCCGCACACGCCGCCCGCGCCGCCCGGCTCGTCCAGGCCGGTCAGGCCGGGCTTGCCGGTCTCGTCGCCGGCTCGGCCGCGGGCCTCGCCAGTCCGGTCGCCACCCCCGCCACCCCCGCCGGCAGCCCGGCACCGGACTGACCCGATGCCGATCAACCTGCCCTTCCGGCCCCGCCGCACCAACTACCCTCCGGACCTCTGGACGAAGTGCCCCGGCTGCGGCGAGATGCTCTTCAACAAGCAGCTCGACAAGGCCCTCCGGGTCTGCCCGAGCTGCGGCCACCACTTCCGGCTCCCGGCCCGGGCTCGGCTCGAGCAGCTCCTCGATCCCGGGACCTGGCAGGAGCGCGACAGCGGGCTGCAGTCGGTCGACCCGCTCGGCTTCGTCGACTCGAAGCCCTACCCGGACCGGATCCTCGCGGCCCAGATGGCGACCGGCCTGCGCGACGCCGCGGTCTGGGGCACCGGTGCGATCGACGGCCACCGGGTCGCGATCTGCGTCATGGACTTCGGGTTCATGGGCGGCTCGATGGGCTCGGTCGTCGGCGAGAAGGTGACCCGGGCCGCCGAGGGCGCCCTGGCCGAACGCCTGCCGCTGGTCATCGTCTCGGCCTCGGGCGGGGCGCGGATGCAGGAAGGCACGCTCGCGCTCATGCAGCTGGTCAAGACGCTGGCCGCGATCGAGCGCCTGAAGGCGGCCGGCGTCCCGTACCTCTCGGTCCTGAGCGACCCGACGACCGGCGGCGTCTTCGCCTCGTTCGCGGCGGTCGGCGACGTGAACATCGCCGAGCCGAACGCCCTGATCGGCTTCGCCGGTGCCCGCGTCAGCGCCGGCACGATCTCCCAGGAGCTACCCCCCGGCTTCCAGCGCTCCGAGTTCCTGTTCGCCCACGGCTTCCTCGACCGGGTCGTGCCTCGCGCCGAGCTGCGCCACGAGCTCGGCGCTCTCCTGCGCTACCTCGTCCCCGCCGGCCAGACGCCGGCCTGGATCGAGAGCCCCGCCACGGCGCCGTTCCGGCCGCTCTCGTTCCTCTCCGCCCTCGCCGAGCGGGTCGTGCCGGAGGGCCATCCCGGCGCGACGGGCGACCGCGATCGGGCGACCGGCGACGGTGAGCAACCGGCCGATCCCCAGGCGCGGGTCTGGGCCCGCGTCCAGCTCGCCCGGCACCTGCGCCGCCCGCGGACCCTGGAGCTGCTGGACACGATGGCCGACGAGTTCGTCGAGCTCCACGGAGATCGCTGCTTCGGAGACGACCCGGCGATCGTCGCCGGCCTGGCCCGGATCGACGGCCGGCGCGTCGTCGTCGTCGGTCACCAGAAAGGTTCCGACACCGAGGAGAACATCCGGCGCAACTTCGGGATGCCCCACCCCGAGGGGTACCGCAAGGCGATGCGGATCATGGAGCTCGCCGAGCGCTTCGGGCTGCCGGTCGTGACCCTGATCGACGTCCCGGGCGCCCATCCCGGTCCCGAATCGGAGGAGCGCGGGATCGCCGAGGCGATCGCCCGCTCGGTCGGGCTGATGACCCGCCTGCGGACTCCGATCGTGGCCGTGATCACCGGCGAGGGCGGCTCGGGCGGGGCGCTCGCGATCGCGGTCGGCGACGTCGTCGTCGCCCTCGAGAACGCGGTCTACTCGGTGATCAGCCCCGAGGGCTGCGCCTCGATCCTGTGGCGGACCCCGGACCAGGCGCCGGCCGCCGCGCTCGCGATGCGGATGACCGCGGCCGACCAGCAGGAGCTCGGCGTCGTCGACATCGTCGTCCCCGAGCCCGGCGAGGGTGCCCACACCGACCACGCCGAAACCGCCCGTCGGCTCCGCTCGGTCGTCCTCGAGCAGCTCGAGGTGCTCTCCGGGCCGTCGATCGACGAGCTGCTCGACCTGCGCTATGCGCGCTACCGGACGCTCGGGGCGTTCACCGAGGTGAGCGCGCCGCCGGTGGCACCCACGGGACGACCCGGACTGGCCGGTCGACTGCGCGCCCTGATCGAGGCCGGTCGCCAGACGCTCGGGGCGCCGCTGCCGACGGGGCTCTTCGACACCGGGCGCCGGCCGCGGGGTGAGCCGCGGATCGAACCGCCCGCCCGCGAGGAGGTCTGATCCATGACCGATCAACGGCGCCAGCGAACGGGCGGCCGGGAGCGTGAGCCGGGCCGGGAGCGCGCCCAGGTCCGGGAGCGTGAGCCGGGCCGGGAGCGTGGGGCCGGCCGGGAGCGCGCCCAGGTCCGGGAGCCGGGACCGCCACCGGCGCGCGAGAACGGCCACCGCCTCGACGACCACGCCGCGATCGAGCGCCTGGCCGACCAGCTCCTCCCGTCGCTAATCGCCAAGCTCGGCGCCACCGGCCTCGGCGAGATCGAAGTCCGCGAGGGCGACTGGAAGGTCCGTCTCCGCCGACCGGCCGACGCGCCCGGCCCGCACTACGGCCGCCGGGCCTCGGACCGGCCGTCACGGGCCCAGCCGGGGCACGAGGGCCATGGCCACGCCCCGGCCGCCGTCGAACCGCATCGAGGGGCGCCGGTGGGCCCTGGGCGAGGTGCGGCGGGCATCGGGCGGGGCCTCGAGTCGCCCGGGCGCGGGCTCGAGCCGGTCGGTTCCGGCCATGCCGCCAATGTCACCACCTCGCCGGCGGTCGGCTTCTTCCAGCCCCGGCCGGGGATGACGGCCGGGACGAAGGTCCGGGCCGGGGACACGATCGCCACGATCGACGTCCTGGGCGTGCCGCAGGAGGTCGTCGCCCCGGTCGACGGGCTGATCGGGGCGAGCTTCGTCGAGCCGGGCGAGGCGGTCGAATATGGCCAGGAGCTGATCCGGATCGAGCTCCCGGCCGGGCCGGCGCCGCTCCCTGCCGGCAGCGTCGCCCCCGCCGTCGAGCCCGCACCCGGCGCCGAGCCCGAACCTGTGACCGTCATCCCGGAGCGCGCCTGATGTTCCAGAAGATCCTGATCGCCAACCGCGGCGAGATC
>CAYMBB010000177.1:0-2537 GCA_964388515.1 uncultured Anaerolineaceae bacterium | reverse complement strand
TCCTGATCGCCAACCGCGGCGAGATCGCCCTCCGCATCCTCCGGGCCTGCCGCCTCCTGGGTGTCCCCGCCGTCGTCGCCTACAGCGAGGCCGATCGCGACAGCCTGCCGGTCCAGCTCGCCGACGAGGCGATCTGCATCGGGCCGGCCGACGCCCGCCGGAGCTATCTGTCGGCCCCCGCCCTCATCTCGGCAGCGATCGTCACCGGGGCCGACGCGATCCACCCGGGCTACGGGTTCCTCTCGGAGGACGAAGGCTTCGCCGATGCCGTCCGGGCGCACGGCTTGACGTTCATCGGGCCGCCCGCCCAGGTCCTCGAGCGGTTCGCCTCGAAGGAGGGGACCCGCCGTCTGCTCGCCAGCCACGGCCTGCCGACGATCCCGGGCTCGAACGGGATGCTGCGCGACGACGCGCACGCGCTCGAGGAGGCCGAGCGGATCGGCTACCCCGTGCTCATCAAGCCGTCGGCCGGCGGGGGCGGCAAGGGGATGCGGATGGTCCGCTCGGCGCGCGAGCTCGAGTCGGCCCTCAAGGTCTGCCGTTCCGAGGCCCGCTCCGCGTTCGGCGACGACTCGCTCTACCTCGAGAAGTGGCTCGAGACGAACCGCCACGTCGAGGTCCAGGTGGCGGTCGACCGCTACGGCCACGGCGTCCACATGGGCGAGCGCGACTGCTCGGTCCAGCGTCGCCACCAGAAGATCATCGAGGAGGCGCCCACCCCCGCCCTCTCGCCGGCGGCCCGGGCCGACCTCTGCGAGCGGGCGCTGCGGGCGGTCGTCGCGGCCGGCTACGAGAACCTCGGCACGCTCGAGTTCCTCGTCGATGCCGACGCGAACTTCTACTTCATCGAGATCAACTGCCGGATCCAGGTGGAGCACCCGCTGACCGAGATGCTGACCGGGATCGACATGGTCGCCCTCCAGATCCGGATCGCCGCCGGCGAGCCGCTCGGCTTCAGCCAAGCCGACGTCGTGCCGCGCGGCCACGCGATCGAGTTCCGGATCAACGCCGAAGATGCAGCCCACGACTTCCGGCCCCAGGCGGGCGTCGTCGAGCGCTTCCTCGCCCCCGGCGGTCCGTGCGTCCGCATGGACAGCCACCTCTACCCGGGCTACGAGATCCCGCCGTACTACGACTCGCTCCTGGGCAAGCTGATCGTGTGGGGTCCCGACCGCCGATCGGCGATCGCCCGGGCGCGCGTCGCGCTCGACGAGCTGCTGATCGAGGGGGTCGTGACCAACGCCCCGATCCACCGCGCCCTCCTGCTCAACGAGCAGTTCCTCGCCGGGCGCTTCACGACGAACCTGATCGACCGACTCGGCAGTGCCGCCTTCCTCGCCGCAGCCGGGAGTGGCGGCGGCGGGGGCGGCGCGGCGGCGGTCGCGGCCGTGGGTGCGGGCGCTCCCGCCACGCCTGGCTCCGGTGCGCAATCGACCGGCGCGGCGGGTGCGGGCTCGGCCGCGGGTGCGGGTGCGGGCTCGGCCGCGGCAAGTTCCGAGGCCGGCTCGGGTTCGGCAAGTTCCGCGGCCGGCTCGGCGGCCGAGGTGGCCGGCTGATGCTCTCGGTCGCAACCCCGCCCCCGTGTGCGCGCCTTCCCGCGCCTCCATCCGGCGCGGGTGTTCTGCTCAGCGCACCATTCCGGCCGAGTCGTCCGGCCTCTCACCCCGTCCGCGCGCTCTGCACCGCGCTTCACCCCGGCGTTCTGCCCAGCGCACCAAACCCGCGGGCAACTCGGCTCGGACGCCCCTCAACGCCCGGATTCGGTGCCGGCGTTCTGCCCAGCGCATCAAACCCGGGTTGTCGCACGCCGCGGCCTCGTCCTGGTGCCGGCAACGAGCCCAGCGGCCTCCGATTCGGGCCGTTTGTCCTGCTGCTGAGAACATCGGCCACCACGGAGGCCGTCCGGACGACGTTCGCCCGCCAACGCGCGCAGTTAGTCCTGCTGCCGAGAACGCCGGCCGCCCCGGCCGTCCACGACACACCGTTCACCACGGCGAGAACGCCGTCCGCGCCGGCCGCGCCGGCCACCCTGGCTGGCCGCGACGCACCGTGTACTACGGCCACACGCGACGCACCGGTCGCCCCGACCACACCCCTCCAGCAGGTCCCCGGCCCGTCCCTCCGGTGCAGGGCTGCACGCAGCTGGCAGCATGCGGACCGGCTCACGCGGCACACTGGAGTCAGTCACCACATCGGGAGTCGTCCGTGACCGAAACCACCCCGCCCGCCGACGGCCGGGCCGCCACTCAGCCCGCCCCCGCCACCCCGCCCGCCGCCGGCCAGGCCACCCCCGCCACCCCGCCCGCCGCCGCCTCCACGCCAGCCATGCCCGGCATCGTCCACACCAGCCGCGAGATCCAGACTCTCCTCCCGCACCGCTGGCCGTTCCTGCCCGTCGACCGGATCGTCGAGTACGACCCGGAGGCAAAGCGGAACGTCGGCCTGAAGGCCGTGACCGCGACCGAGTGGGTCTTCCAGGGCCACTTCCCCGGGCCGCCGATCCTGCCCGGTGTCCTCCCGGGGGGGGGGCCTGCCCA
>CAYMBB010000176.1:0-5810 GCA_964388515.1 uncultured Anaerolineaceae bacterium | reverse complement strand
CTAGGCTCGCGGGCGATGGACCGCCGCCTCGTCGGGATCGCCCTGATCGTCGCCTCCGCCGCCGGCTTCGGCTCGGGCGCGCTGTTCGCCAAGGGCGTGTACGCCTCCGGCGTCGACTGGATCGTGCTCATGGCCTGGCGGTTCCTGATCGGGTCGACCGCCACCTGGGGCTGGATCCTCGTCTCTCGGGGCCGGCGAGCCGCCCTCCGCCGGCTCGCCCGACGCGAGGCGCTGATCGGGCTCGGCCTGGGGGTCCTGTACGTCGGCAACTCGGGGACGTATTACGCCGGCCTCGAGACCGTGCCCGCCTCGCTCGCCTCGCTCCTCGTCTTCGTCTACCCCGCGATCGTGGCCGTCCTCTCGCTCCGGTTCGGGCGCCGACTCGAGGGACGCCGGGCGTGGAGCGCGCTCGGACTCGCACTCATCGGCTCGGCGCTCACGATCGGCGGGATCCGGACCGACGAGTTCCCGCCCCTCGGGCCGCTCCTGCTCGTCGCCCTCTCGCCGTTCATCTACGCGGTCTGGATCGTCCTCCAGGCCTGGCTGACCGGCGAGCGGTCGGGCGCGGTCGGGCACGATCAGGCCGACGGAGCGGACGCCTCGCCGGTCGCAGCGCTCGTGAACACCGGCGCAGCGCTGACCTATTGGGCGATCGCGCTCGCCCTGGCCCGCCCGGTCCGGCCCGACCAGGTCCCGCTCGAGGCCTGGCCGGGGATCGTCGGCGTCGGCTTCCTGAGCACGTTCGTGGCGATCGTCGGGTTCGTCGCCGGAGCGCGCCGGATCGGGGCCGCCCAGGCGTCGTTGATCAGCACGATCGAGCCGGTCTGGACGGTGACGCTCGCCGCCCTCCTGCTCGGCGAATCGTTGACCGCCATCCAGCTCGCCGGCGGAGCGCTCATCCTGATCGGGGTCGTGATCGCCCAGTCGGCGCCCGTCCCTGGCCAGCGGGAGGTCGTGCCCGGACCGACGCTCCGGATCGCCGACGAGTAGAGTCGGGATCGAAGGCGACCCGGCGACCGGGACTTCCGGGGGAGGGACCGGACGCCCGCCTTCGACGCTCAATCTTATCGGCGCCGGCGTTCCAGCTCGGCGGTCGGAGGAGTCGCGGCTCGATGTTCATGCTCTACGCGCTCGTGGTCGGGATCGTCGTCGGGCGCCTGCTCGGCGGCCGGCTCGAGCGGATCGCCGCCCTCCGCTTTCGCTGGGTGCCGCTCGCCCTGGCCGGCCTGGCGGTCCAGGTGGCGCTCTTCTCGAGCCCGCTCACGGAGCACGTGGGTCCGCTCGGGCCCCCGCTCTACGTCGCCTCGACGATCGCCGTCCTGGTCGTCGTCGGGCGCAACATCACCATCCCGGGCCTCGCCCTGGTGGCCCTCGGGGCAGTCTCGAACCTGGCCGCGATCGTGGCCAACGGGGGCTTCATGCCGGCCAGCCCGAGCGCGCTCGAGGCCCTCGGGCGGACCGCCGGGACGGGGTTCTCGAACAGCGTCGTGCTGGGCGACCCGGCCCTCGCCCCCCTGACCGACGTGTTCGCGATGCCGTCCTTCCTGCCATTCGCGAACGTGTTCAGCGTCGGTGACGTGCTGATCGGGCTGGGCGTTAGCCTCGCCCTGGTCAGCGCGATGCGCCGCCCGGTGCGGCCCGACAACTCGCCCGACCTTCTGGGAGGTACCAGTACCTCCGGGCTATTCCGGACCCGTCGCTGAGGCCCTAGGTTCGCGAAAGCGGGGCCACCAGGCTCCGGTCGATGCCCGTCGAGGGGCCCGGTCAACGGAAGAGGTGATGACGTGAAGGCGAAGGCGATGCGCCTGGCGACCGCCCTGATGCTCCTCGCGAGCACGGCGATGACCCTCGGCGCGGGGATCCGCTGGAAGTAGTCCGGCGTCCATCAGATACCCTGGAAGACCGCCGGCGACGGCGGTCTTTCCGTGTCCGGCGTCGGTCGGCCTGGCGTTGGGCAGCCGAGCCCCGGTCAGCCGCGGCGCTTCGAACCGGCACCCTCGCGGAACAGGCTGCGCAGCAGGAAGGTCACGTTGGCCGGTCGCTCGGCGAGGCGGCGCATGAAGTACGGGTACCACTCGCCGCCGTACGGGACGTAGACGCGGACACCGTAGCCGGCCGCCACGAGCCGTTCCTGGAGGTCGCGCCGGACGCCGTAGAGCATCTGGAACTCGAACGTCTGGCGGTCGATCCCCTCGCCCTCGACGATCTCGATCGCGCGCCGGATCAGGCGCTCGTCGTGGGTCGCCAGGGCCGTGTGCGCGCCGTGCCGAAGGAGCTCGGCCATCAGTGCGGCGTAGTTGCGGTCGACGTCCGCCTTGTCGGTGAAGGCCACCGAGGCGGGCTCCCGGTAGGCGCCCTTGCACAGCCGGATCGGCGCTCGCTCGGCGATCAGCCGCTCGACGTCCGCCGCGCTCCGACGGAGGGCCGCCTGGATGACGACGCCGGTCGCCTGGTGGAGCGGGCGGAGCTCACGCCACAGATCCAGGGTCGCGTCGACCTTGGCGTGGTCCTCCATGTCGATCCGGACGAAGGCATCGAGCTCCTCGGCCCGGCGCAGAATCCGGGCGACGTTGTCGCGGCACGAGGTGCGGTTGATCTCGAGGCCCATCTGCGAGAGCTTGAGCGAGACGTTGCGATCGAGCCCGCGCTCGGCGAGCGCGTCGAGCGTCCGGAGGTAGCGATCGGCCGCGGCCGCCGCGGCTTCGGTCGAGGTCACCGATTCGCCGAGCACGTCGACGGTCGTGCGCAGGCCGGCCGCGCGCAGGACCGCCAGGGCGTCGAGCGCCTCGTCGAGCGCCTGGCCGGCCA
This sequence comes from uncultured Anaerolineaceae bacterium, assembly GCA_964388515.1. Taxonomy (GTDB): domain Bacteria; phylum Chloroflexota; class Limnocylindria; order Limnocylindrales; family CSP1-4; genus JAKAHU01. The sequence continues at coordinate 3,002 of CAYMBB010000176.1, read as the reverse complement.
CGAACCGGCCGACCATCGGCCTGGTGAACTCGAGGCGCGTTGCGGCCCGGCCCAGCCAGCGCTGCTGCGAGAGGGCCAGCAGGAGCGAGCGAAGGGTGCGCTCGGGGACCTCGCGGAGCATCGACGGTCAGCCGGCCCGGGCCGGACCGGGGGAGGCGGCGCCTGGAGCGGCGGCGGTCACGTCCGCCGGCTCGGGCGAGCCGGATGGCGGCGGCGAACCGGATGGCGGCGGCGCAGACGAGCCGGCGGTCCGCACGAGCTCGAGCGCCTCGAGGCGCCGGACGATGTCGAGCGTGCGCAGGTCGATCTCGCGCAGGCCCTCGAGCAGCTTCTCGATCTCCTGCTCGGCCTTCATGTTCACCTCGAAGTCGGCTTCGGCCCGCGCGTCGGCGTGGGCCGACTGGACGTTCTGGCCGACCATGATCAGCGGCATCAGGAGGAGCTGGACGATGTTGCCCAGGAAGAGGAGGAAGGCGAACGGGTAGGGATCGAACGGCGTGCTCGTCAGCGCGGACTGCCAGAGGATCCAGCCGGCCATGAACAGGGCGAGGACGTAGAACGCGTACATCGTCCCGACCGCGGCCGTCACCCGCTGCGCGATCCGGGCGTTCAGCCCGGCGCCCCGGACCTGGTCGCTGGTGACCCGTCGGGCCCGGCGGGGCAGCGGCACGTGCCACGGGCGGGTCGCGGCTGCCGGCTCGCGCGCGACCGCGCCCGCCTCAGGCGCCCCCGGCGTGGTCATCGGTCTGCCTCCTTGCGCCCTCGGGCGCTCATCCGGACGCGCTTGGAGCAGGCGGCGTCACCTCGAGCAGGTGGCGCCGCAGGAAGTCGCGGATCTTCGTGAACGCGTCGCGGCGTGTCTCGCGCTTCTCCCACCCGTGGCCTTCCTCGTCGTACCAGACGACCTCGTGGTGCTTGCCCTCGATTTCGAGCGCCTCGACGATCCGCTCGCTCATGAGCGGCACGACCCGCTTGTCGCGACGGCCGTGGAGGACGAGCAGCGGCGCCTCGATCCGCTCGGCCCGGTAGACCGGCGAGCCGCGCCGGTAGAGGGGCCGGCGCTCGGGATCGTCCGGGTCGCCCATCATCGCCTCGAGGTCGCGCCGCCCGAGTCGATCCCCATGGCGGTAGCTCTCGGCGATCTCCGAATCCCCGTACAGGTCGACCCCCGCCCGCCACAGCGACGGCTCCTCGACGAGCGCGCAGAGCACGAGGTAGCCGCCGTACGAGCCGCCGTAGACTGCCAGACGGCCGTCGCACCAGGGCTGCTCGAGGGCCCAGCGGGCAGCGTCGATGACGTCGTGGGCGTCGGCGTGGCCCCATTCGCCGATGTTCGCTTCGCGGAAGGCGCGGCCGTAGCCGGTCGAGCCGCGGAAGTCGACGTCGAGCAGCGCCATCCCCTCGCGGGCGAGCAATTGCTTGAACGGGGCCCAGCCGCGGAAGGCCTGCGATGTCGGGCCGCCGTGGGGCGAGATGACGGCCGGCACACGCGCCCCGCCGCGCCGGCCGGTGGCCGCTAGCGGGCGGCGCAGCGTCCCCTCGATCCTCAGCCCGTCACGGGCCGTGAACGCGATCCGTTCACCCTCGATCGCCCGACCTGGAGCGAGCGCCGGGCGGAGGACCGCGGGCAGGGAGTCGGTGACCTGGCGCGGGCGTGACCCTTCCGCGGCGAGGCCCGGCACGGGCAGCAGCCAGAGGTCCTGTGGCCGTGTCTCGCTCTCACCGACCGCCAGGACCCAGCCTCCGTCGGGCAACCAGTCGATCGCCCGCCAGATGCCGTCCCAGGGGTTGAGCTTCGTGCCTGGCGCGGCCGCCGTGACCGGCCGCGCCACCTTCGGCGGCCGACCACGACCCCGCTTCACCGGCCCGCCCCCCGCCAGCGGGGCAACGACGAGATCGCAGACCCCGTCGTGCACCTCGATGTGGGTGAACCGCGTGCCGTCCGGCGACGGGAGTGGGACGTACCCGTACCCGCCGTCGGGTTCGCCGTGCTCGCGGGCACCGCTCGTGAGCAGCACCCGCTCGGTCCCGTCGACCGAGCTGCGCACGACCTGGAACCAGCCGTCGGCGTCCGAGACGAAGAGCAGGCTGCCGTCGGGCGCCCAGCTGACGCCGGTCTCCCAGGCGCCGTCACCGAGTACCCGGCGCGCACCGGTCGCGACATCCACGATCGAGACCCGATGCCGGTTCGAGGCCGGTGAGGGCGGCCCGGCCGGGGGCTGGGCGACGAGGGCGATCCGCGAGCCGTCGGGTGACCAGGCGAACGAGTCGACGTCGAGACCGGACTCGGTGACGACCCGGGCCTCGGGCGGGCGGGGGTTCTTCGACGGTCGACCCCGACGGGGCACCGGGGCATCGATGATCCAGATCTGTGACCAGCCCCGGCGGCGGGAGACGAACGCGAGCCGCCGACCGTCGGGCGACCAGCGTGGGCGGCTGTCCCCGGCTGGATGGCGCGAGACGCACACCTCGCGCGAGCCGTCGGCCTCGACGACCCAGATCGCCTTGTCGCGGACGAACGCGATCCGGCGACCATCCGGTGACCACTGCGGGTCGGAGGCCGCCTTCTCGCCGGCGGTGAGCTGGGTCGGCCGGCCGCCCCGGAGTGGCAGGAGGACGATCTGGCGTGCTCCGGCCAGCTCGGCCGTGCAGGCCACGATCCGTTCGCGCGGGCTGAGCCGAAACTCGCGCAGCGGCTCGACGGCGACGATCCGTTCGATCGTCAGGACGTCGCGCAGCGGGTCGGCGGCGGGCATCGCGGTGCGACTCTGGTCAGACAGGTTCGTCGGCCACGGGGTCGACCGGGGCCGGGCCGGTGCCGGTGGCGACGGCGGCCGGGGGGGTTGCGGGGGCCGGCGCTGGGGCGCTGGCTGGGGCAAGTGCCGGTCCCGGGGCGCTGGCCGGGGCAGCTGCCGGTCCCGGGGCCGCAAGGCTCGCCTCGAGCTGGTCGCCGAGCTCGACGGTCCGCCGGTAGGCCGCCCAGACCGCTTCCGAGAGCACGG
>CAYMBB010000175.1:0-5916 GCA_964388515.1 uncultured Anaerolineaceae bacterium | reverse complement strand
TCGCCATCAGCACCCCCCAGGCGGCGGCGATCGGGGCGAGCGCGTCGGCCATCGTGTTCTCCGTGGGTGGGCTCGAACGGGCCCGCGGCGCGGTCCCATCGAGCGTCTCCTCAGCCGGGCTGGTTGTCGATCTGGGCGCGCTGGAGCTTGCCGCTGAAGTCGACGTAGATCGACTTCCACTCGGTGTAGGTGTCGAGCGCGGCGTGGCCGGCCTCACGGTGACCGTTGCCGGTCTCCTTGGTGCCGCCGAACGGCAGATGCGTCTCGGCCCCGATCGTGCCCGCGTTGACGTACACGATCCCGGTCTCGAAGTCACGAACCGCCCGGAAGGCGGCGTTCACGTCGCGGGTGTAGACCGACGACGAGAGCCCGTAGCGGGTCTGGTTCAGGGCCGTTACCGCGGCCGCCTCGTCGGGGACCGGGATGACCGACAGGAGGGGCCCGAAGATCTCCTCCTGGGCGATCCGGTCCATCGGCCGGACGCCCGAGAAGATCGTCGGCTCGAAGAAGTGGCCGTTGGCCAGTTGACCGTCGGTCGCCCGCCGGCCACCACACACGAGCTCGCCCTCGCGCCGCCCGATCTCGACGTACTCCTCGACCTTGGTCAGCGCGGCGGCGTTCACCAGCGGCCCGACGTCGGTCGTCGGCTGGAGCCCGTCACCGAGCTGGAGCGCCCGGGCCCGCCGCTCGAGGCGCTCGAGGAGCGGCCTGAGGACCGCCTCGACGACGATCACCCGGCTGGCGGCGGTGCAGCGCTGACCGGTCGTCCCGAACGCCGACCAGAGGATCCCGTCGGTCGCGAGGTCGAGGTCGGCGTCGGCCAGGACGACGATCCCGTTCTTGCCCCCGAGCTCGAGCGAGACGCGCTTCAGGCGCCGGGCCGCCCGCTCGGCGATCCGCTTGCCGGTGCTCGTGTGGCCGGTGAACGAGATCACCTGGACGTCCGGCGATTCGACGATCGCGTCGCCCACCTCGGCCCCCGAGCCGGTGACGAGGTTGACCGTGCCCGGCGGGAACCCGGCCTCAGCCATCAACTCGACGAGGAGAGTCGCGCAGTGCGGCGTGTCCGAGGCGGGCTTGAAGACGACCGTGTTGCCGGTCACCAGGGCGGGCATCATCTTCCAGCACGGGATCGCGATCGGGAAGTTCCAGGGGGTGATGATCCCGGCCACCCCGATCGGCTGGCGGACGCTCATCGCCCACTTGTCGGGCAGCTCGGAGGGCGTCGTGTCGCCGAACATCCGGCGCCCCTCGCCGGCCATCAGGTAGGCGATGTCGATCCCCTCCTGGACGTCGCCCCGGGCCTCGGTCAGGACCTTGCCCATCTCCCGGGTCATCGCCCGCGCGAGCCGCTCCTTGTGCTCGGCCATCAGCTCGGCGAAGCGGTACAGGATCTCGCCGCGCTTCGGGGCCGGGGTCCGGCGCCAGGCCGGCGCGGCCAGCTCGGCAGCTCGCACGGCGCGGGCGGTGTCGGCCGCATCACCCGCCTGGAACCAGCCGATCAGGTCGCGGGTGTCGGCCGGGTTCCGGCTCTCGAACAGGCGACCGGAGACCGAGGGGACCCACTCCCCGGCGATGAAGTGCTGGAAGACGGGGCGTCAGAAGCAGGCTGGTCGGTCATGGACGGCATTGTAGGGCCGGGGCGGGCGGACGATCGGGGCGGCGATCGGGGCGGGTCAGGCGCGCTCGAAGGCCATCGCCACCGAGCCACCTCCGCCGAGACAGAGCGTGGCCAGCCCGTATCGCCCGCCTCGGCGCCGCAGCTCGTGGAGCAAGGTGACCACGATCCGGGCCCCGGACGCGCCGATCGGGTGGCCGAGGGCGATCGCCCCGCCGTTCACGTTCACCTTCGACCAGTCGAAGCCGAGCTCGCGGCCGTCGGCCAGCGTCTGGGCGGCGAACGCCTCGTTGATCTCGACCAGGTCGAACGCCTCGATCGGCAGCTCGACCCGCTCGAGCAGGCGGCGGACCCCCGTGACCGGAGCGAGGAAGAGCCATTTCGGCTCGACTTCGGCCTGGGCGTAGCCGACGATCCGGGCCAGCGGCGCCAGTCCCAGGCGCTCGACGGCCCGTTCGCTGGCCACGACCGTGGCCGCCGCGCCGTCGGTGATCCCGGGCGCGTTGCCGGCCGTGATCGTCCCCTCGCTGGCCTCGCCGCGATCCTCCCCGCCGGGCAGCGGAAAGACGGGCCGGAGCCGGGCCAGGGCCTCCAGGGTCGTGTCCCGGCGGGGGCCCTCGTCGAGCGCCACGACCGTCTCGCGGCCCTTCGCGTCGCGGACCGTCACCGGCACGATCTCGGCCTCGAAGCGCCCGGCGTCGATCGCGGCGATCGCCTTCTGGTGGCTGGCGAGGGCGAACGCGTCCTGGTCCTCGCGGCTGACCGCGGCCCGGATCGCGACCCGCTCGGCATGGGTGCCCATGTGGCAGCCCTCGATCGCGCACCACAACCCGTCGTGGACCGTGGCGTCGACGATCGCGCCGTCACCGAGCCGGTAACCGAAGCGGGCGTTCGGGAGCAGATACGGAGCGAGGTTCATGCTCTCCATCCCGCCGGCCACGACGACCTCCGCGTCCCCGGCGCTGATCTCGGCCGCGGCGAGCATGATCGCCTTGAGGCCCGAGCCGCAGACCCGGTTGATCGTCGTCGCACTCGTCGTCACCGGCAGCCCGGCCCCGAGCGCCGCCTGGCGCGCCGGCGCCTGCCCGACCCCGGCCTGAAGGACCTGGCCCATCAGGACGTCATCGATCGTGGCCGTGGCCGGCTCGAGGCCGGCCCGCTCGACCGCCGCCCGGATCGCAACCGCGCCGAGCGCCGGGGCGGGGGTCGTCGAGAGCGCCCCGCCGAACTTTCCGATCGGCGTCCGCGCCGCGCTGACGAGGTAGACGTGGCCGTTCGGGCCGGGTCGCTGGCTGGTCATGCCGGAAAATCTACACCCCGGGCTGCACCCCCGGCCGGCCCGAGTCGCCGTCCCGGCCTGACGGTGGGCGCGCCCGATCGAGCGGCAGCCGGACCATGAACACCGCGCCCCCGCCCTCGCGGTTCGTGGCCTCGATCGTGCCCCCGTGGCGCTCGACGATCCAGGCCCCGATCGCCAGCCCGAGCCCGGTACCGCCACCCGGCGCATCGGCGGCCCGCCAGAAGCGATCGAAGACCCGGGGCAGGTCCTCCGGCCTGATCCCGGGCCCTTCGTCCTCGACCACGAGGAGGGCCGTCCGCCCGGCGGAACGGACTCGGACGGTGACCGCCCGGCCGGCCGGGGTGTGGGAGATCGCGTTGTCGGCCAGGATCGTGACCAGCTGGCGGAGCCGGAGCGGGTCGCCCAGGACCGGCGCCGCGGCCGGATCGAGGGTCAGGCGGACGCCCCGCGCGGCGGCGAGACCGGAGAGCGAGGAGAGCGCCTCGGTCGCAATGTCGGCCAGGTCGACCGGAACCAGCTCGACGTCGATGGCACCCGAGTCGGTCCGGGCGAGCAGCAGGAGGTCCCCGACGAGCGCGGTCAGGTGGTCCACCTCGTCGCGGACGTCCGAGATCACCTCGCCCAGGTCGGCAATGCGTTCGTCGGGGCGCCGCTCGAGGTACTCGACCGCGCTCCGGATGACCGCCAGGGGCGTACGCAGCTCATGGCTCGCGTCGGCCGTGAACTCGCGCTGCCGGCGGAGCGACTCGCGGATCGGGACCAGCGCCCGGTCGGCATAGAGCGCCCCGACCCCGATCGACCCGAGCACGCCGAGCAGGCCACCGAGCACGAGAACCGAGACGAGCGCGTCGAGCGCGCGCCGTTCCGCGGTCGTCTCCTGCGCCACCTGGACGACGTACAGGCTGCCATGGGTCTCGACCGGCACGCTCAGCACCCGGAGCGGGATCCCCGAGACGGTCACCGGACGCTCGTCGGTCGTGCCCGTGCGGGCCGCGGAGATTCCCGCCCTGTCGGGCAGGTTGCCGGCGGTGAACTCCCGGGGCCCGAGCACGACGTTGGTCGGGGTGACGACGTAGCCGAACGTCCCCGACGTCGCGCCGCCGAAGGCGAACCCGATCGGCGGTGCCTCATCCAGCCCGCCCCGGCCGGCCTGCAGGAAGCGGGCGATCACCGCCGCCCGGGCCTCGAGCTGCTGGCGCCCGCTGCCGGCCAGGGAGCCGGCGACCGCGCCGTAGATCGCCAGCCCGAGCAGGGCGAGGATGACGAGCGTGGCTCCCCCGCTCCAGGCGACGAGCTGCCAGCGGACGCGCCGGATCACGCGCGCCTCGGCCGAGGTGCGGGTCGCGGTCCCCCTCGCGCCGCGAACGAAACGCCTGTTCATGACTCGCGCAGCCGATAGCCCACACCCCGGACGGTCTCGATCTGGCCGCCCGCCGGGCCGAGCTTGTCGCGCAGGTAGTGGACGTACGTGTCGACGGCGTTCGCGGTCACGGCCACGCCGTACGGCCAGGCATGGTCGAGCAGCTGGTCACGGGTCATCACCCGGCCAGGATGACGGAGGAACGCCTCCAGGAGCGAGAACTCCCGGGGACTGAGCTGGATCTCTCGCCCGGCCACGCTCACCGAGCGGAGCGCCTCGTCGAGGACGATCGGCCCACTCTGGAGCTTGCCCCCCGGCCGGCTGGTCGCGCTGCTCGCCCGGCGCGAGATGGCCCGCAGCCGGGCCGACAGCTCCTCGTAGGCGAACGGCTTGACCAGGTAGTCGTCCGCCCCCGCGTCGAGACCGGCGACCCGGTCGCTGATCGCGTCACGGGCGGTCAGAGCGAGGATCGGCAGGCTCGAACCGTCAGCCCGCAGCCGTCGCGCGACCTCGAGACCGGAGATGTCGGGCAGGCCGATGTCGAGGATGAGCGCATCGAGCCCCTCGGCGCCCAGGGCGAAGTCGAGCCCGGTCCGGCCGTCGGTCGCGGTCTCGACCACGTGTCGGTCGTCCTCGAGCAGCCGCCGGAGCATCCGCCCCAGCTTCGGGTCGTCCTCGACGATCAGCAGGTGCACCGGACTGGACCTGCCTGCTCGTGCCGCCCGGACGCTGGCCGAGGGCCGTCACCGGACATCAGGGGGCCACGATCGTGACGTCGCGCGCCGGACCGAACGACGGCGTCCGGTTCGGGTCCGGCGTCCGGTTCGGGTCGGGCGAGAAGCTCGCGTTCGGCTGTCCGCCGAACCGGCCGAACCCGGCCACCTCGACAGCCACCGAGCTTCCCACCCTGACCTCTGACCCCGATGCCGCACTCTCGCGATGGTAGGTCGTCGTGGCGTCGAGCGGAAGGACGAGGGTCGTGCCGTTGGCCAGCCTGAGCGTCAGGCTCTCCGACGAGATCGCCGCGACCGTTCCCTTCAGGGTCAGTTCGCCCGCCGCGCCGATGCGCCCGGCGCCCTCGTTCATCCCGGTGCCGCCTGGCCCGAACAAGGCGCCGCCGAATCCAGCGCCGGGGAAGCCCGCTCCGGTCACCCCGACCGGGCTGGCGGCCGCCGCCGGGGCGGTGATCCGGCCGATGGCGAAGGCGAGGCCGCCGACGGCCACGAACAGGCCGATCACGAGCAGGACGGAGGTGAGCCGCGAAGCCGATCGGCCGGGGGCGACGCTGGCAGGTAGCTGGATCATCCGGATCTCCTTGTGCATACCGGCTATTCGTACCGGAGGGCCGCGATCGGGTCGAGACGGGCCGCCTGGCGCGCCGGCCAGACCCCGAAGACGACCCCGATGACGAGGCTGAAGCCCGCGGCGACGACGATCGTCAGCGGACTGAACAGGAACCCCCAGCCGGCGATGACGCCGATGAGGGCGGAGGCGCCGATGCCGACGAAGATCCCGATGACACCACCGGCCAGGGAGATCGCCAGCGCCTCGACGAGGAATTGCGACAGGATGTCGGGGGAGCGCGCCCCGATCGCCTTCCGGATCCCGATCTCGCGGGTTCGCTCGCGGACCGAGACG
>CAYMBB010000174.1:0-6007 GCA_964388515.1 uncultured Anaerolineaceae bacterium | reverse complement strand
GCTCCGGCCTGGGACTGCTCGGCCGCGGCGGCGTCGGCGGCGATGTCGATGTCGAGCCTGATTTCCTTGCCCACGAGCCAGCCGCCGGCCTCGAGGCCCATGTTCCAGGTGAGGCCCCAGTCCTCCCGGTTCACCTTGCCCTCGAGATGGAACCCGGCGTGGCGGCCGCCCTGCATGCTCTTCACGACGCCGAGGAACTCGGCCTCGAGGGTGACCGGACGGGTGACGCCGCGGATCGTGACATCGGTGTGGACGAGGTAGCGATCACCCTTCTGCTCGATGCCGGTCACCCTGGCCACGATCCAGGGGTGGTTCGCGGCGTCGAAGAAGTCGGCCGAGCGGAGGTGCTGGTCGCGCTGCTCGAAGCCGGTCGAGACGCTGGCGGCGGCGACACGGATCTCGCCCCGCGAGTTGGTCGGGTTGTGCTCGTCGAGGAGGAGCTCGCCCTCGACCTGGTCGAACTTGCCGCGCACGGTCGTGACCATCATGTGCTTGGCGGAGAAGGCGATGTCCGTGTGGGCGGGGTCGATCTTCCAGGTGTCCATGGCGTGTCTGGTGTTCCTTTCGACTGCGGGAGCTCCGGCGGAGCATCTCGTTGCTGGCGCAACGATATATACTCCAAATGTTGTTGCTGTGTCAACCAGTTGCACGGCAGCGTATGATGCGCAGGATGTCGAACCCCGACCGCGTCCCGACGACCGGAGCGACCGAACTCCCGCCTGCCTTCAGCGATCTGCCGGCCCGATCCCGGGCGGCCCAGGATCCGGCGCCGATGCTGGAGCTGGCCGATCCTCGGCTCGCCGCGTGGCGAACGTTCCTGATGTCCCACGCCCTCGTCAGCCGCCGCCTCGACGACGAGCTGCGCCTCGAGCACGGCATCTCGCTCGCTGAATACGACGCGCTCGTCCAGCTGGCCCATGCCCCCGGACGACGGCTGCGGATGAACCAGCCCGCCGACCGGGTCATCCTCTCGCGCAGCGGCGTCACCCGGCTGGTCGACCGGCTCGAGGCGGACGGTTTCGCGACCCGCAGCACCTGTCCTTCGGACGCGCGCGGGGCCGAGGCGGTGCTGACCGAGGCCGGGCTCGACAAGCTCCGCGAGGCAACCGGGACCCACCTCCGCGGCGTCGAGCGCTACTTCCTCGCCGCCCTCGCTCCCGACGACCTGGCCGCGCTCGAGCGCGCCCTCGGGGCGGTGATCGAACGCGCTGCGGCCGGCACCGCCTTCGCCGGCTGCACAGCCTCGATGCCGGGCAGCGACGGCGGGTCGACCTTCGAGGCGTAACACCAACGGGCGGCCCGCCCCTCGCGGGACGGACCGCCCGGCACGACCAGGTGCGACTCAGCGGGCCACCTGGACCTTCACGTGGCGGGCCTTGCTCGTCTCCTCCTTCGGGATCTCGAGGGTCAGGACACCGTCCTTGAACGTCGCCTTCGCGGCATCGGCCTTCAGGCCGGTCGGCAGGCTGATCGTCCGGCTGAACGAACCGCGCTGCAGCTCGCGAAGCAGGTAGCCCTCCTCCTCGCGCTTCTCCTCCTTCCTGAACTCGCCCTTGATCGTGAGCATGTCGCCCTCGATCGTGATGTCGACGTCCTCGGGCCTGATCCCGGGCAGGGCCGCCTCGACGTAGCACGTGTCACCGGTCACGTGGACGTCCAGGAGCGGCTGGGTCGGCATGAACTCGCTCGACAGCCAGCTCCACGGCCGGGCCATCAGGTCCTCGAACATCCGGTCGACGACCGTCGGCAGGGCCATCAGCTCGGTCAGCCGCTGCGGTCGACGAATGAGGGTCATCGTGCACACCTCCTGTGCTGATCAACCCCTCCGGACACCCCCGGGGGCTGCGCCGCCGCCTCGGCGGGGCGCGCCCCGAACCCCCGGACCGGGCCGGAGGGCCACGGTCAGACTGGCGCATCCGGAGGTGAGCCGGCAAGGGCCAGCCGTCCCGAAAATCGGGCCGCCGGCCTGACTCGCGTACCATCGGCCGGTGGACGGACGCCTGTACACCGGCACGAGCGGGTTCGCCTACCCGGACTGGGTGCCCACCTTCTACCCGCCCGGCACGCGCCGCGAGGACCTTCTGCGCTCGTACGCCGCGCGCCTCGCCGCCTGCGAGCTGAACAACACGTACTATCGCCAGCCGGCCCCCGGGCGGGTCGCCGCCTGGGTCGCGGCCACGCCGCCGGGCTTCCGGTTCACGGCCAAGGCCCAGCGCGGGGGCAGTGTCCGGGCCCTGCTGGGCGACCCCGCGGCGGTCCTGCCCTGGCTGACCGCCCCGCTGACCGGGTTCGGCGAGCGGCTCGGCTCGGTTCTCTTCCGGATCCCCGCCGAGGTCGAGCGCGACGACCGGCGGCTGACCGCGTTCCTGCGGACCTGGCCGGCGGGCCTGCCCCTGACGGTCGAGTTCCAGCACCCCTCGTGGGCCGACGACGACGTGTTCGCCCTGCTCCGCTCGGCTGGCGCCGTGCTCTGCGCGACCGAGACCGACGATCACCCGGAGCCGCCCCCGCTCCGACTGACCGGGCCGTTCCTCTACCTGCGCCTGCGGCGCACGGCCTACACGCCCGACGAGCTCGGCGCCTGGGTCGCCCGGGTCGAACCGTTCCTGCGCGCCGGCCACGACGTCTTCGTCTTCTTCCGCCATGACGCCCGGGGCGACTCGGCGCTCCGCGCCCTCGAGTTCAGCCGGCTGGCCGAGGCGGCCCTCCGATGACGGCCGTCAGCGCCTTCCTCCGGGCCGCCGTGGCCGCGCTCGTGCTCGGCGCCTGCAGCGCGATCCCCACCCCGTCGGACGCTCCGTCGACGCCACCACCGTCGGCCGGCCCGCCGGCGATCGACCCGGCCGCGGTCGGCCTGCGGGCCGAGGTCGTGGCGAGCGGCTTCAGCGCCCCACTCCAGGTAACGAACGCGGGCGACGGCAGCGGTCGACTGTTCGTCGTCGAGCAGGGCGGACGGATCCGGGTCGTGCGCGGCGGCCAGGTGAGTCGCGAGCCCTTTCTCGACATCCGCGACCGGGTCGGCGCGGGCGGCGAGCGCGGCCTGCTCGGGCTCGCCTTCAGCCCCGCCTTCCCCGCCGACCGGCGCTTCTTCGTCGACTACACCGACCCGGGCGGCACGACCGTCATCTCCTCGTTCCTGGCCGGCTCGGGCGCGGCGGCCGACCGGGCCGATCCAGCCAGCGAGCGGGTCCTGCTCCGGATCGCCCAGCCGTACCCCAACCACAACGGCGGCGGGCTGGCCTTCGGCCCCGACGGCCTGCTCTACGTCGGGCTCGGCGACGGCGGCGGCAGCGGCGATCCGGAGGCCAACGGCCAGCGACTCGACACCCTCCTGGGCAAGCTCCTCCGGATCGACGTGACGGCACCACCGCCCGACGGCCCGCGGTACGCCATCCCGCCCGGCAACCCGTTCGCCTCGGGCGGCGGCGCCCCGGAGATCTGGGGGATCGGCCTGCGCAACCCGTGGCGGTTCAGCTTCGACCGGCTGACCGGCGAGCTGTGGATCGGGGACGTGGGGCAGAACCGCTACGAGGAGATCGATCGGACGCCGGCCGACGCCGCCCCGCCGGTGAACTACGGCTGGAACCGGATGGAGGCGAGCCACTGCTTCCAGCCGGCCAGCGGTTGCGACCGGACGGGCCTGGCGCTGCCGATCGCCGAGTACGGCCACGACGCCGGCTGCGCGGTCACCGGCGGACACGTCGCGCGGGGGGACGCGGCCGGACCGCTGGCCGGGGTCTACCTGTTCGGTGACTTCTGCTCGGGCCGGATCTGGGGCCTGGACGCGAACGGGCCCGACCGGCAGGAGCCGGTGCTCCTGCTCGAGTCGGGCCGCTCGATCAGCTCGTTCGGCGAGGACGAGGCGGGCCGGATCCTGTTCACCGACCTCGCCCGCGGCGAGGTCCTCCGGCTCGTCCCGGCCGGCTCGACCGTCAGTCGATGAGGTAGACGACCGAGACGTCCACCTGGACCTCGCTCGTCCCCGGCTGGATCGGCGTCGCGACCTCGGCCTTCAGGGGTGCCGCGCCGGCGTACGGGATCGGCGGGGGCGTGACCGTCGAACCCTCGCTGATCTGGGCGACGCCGGTGATCGAGACCCCGGCCGCCGAGGCGAGCGCCTGGGCCTTGGCCTTCGCGTCGGCCATCGCCGCCGCGCGGGCCTGGGCCTGGGCGGCCGTCGGATCGGCGACCCGGAAACTGATCCCGTCGATCGTCGTCGCCCCGGCCACCATCGCACCATCGACGGCGTCGGCCAGGCGGTCGAGGTTGCGGACCGTGGCCATGACCGTGTTCGTCACCTGGTAGCCGGTCAGCTTCGGGGCCGTGCCGTCGCTCGGGTACGTGTACACCGGCTGGAGCGAGAGGATCGTCGTCTGGATGTCACGCTCGGCGATCCCGGCTGCCCGCAGGGCTGCGATCACCTTGGTCATCGCCGCGGCGGCGAGGTCGCGCGCCTCCTTGACCGTCGGCTTCGTGACCTGGACGCCGAGCCGCAGGTCGGCGACGTCCGGGGCGATCGTCACCCGGCCCGTGCCCGAGACGCTGATCGTGTGCTCCGGGGCGGAGCCGGCCGGATCGACGGCGAGCGTCTGGCGGGGGCCGAGGGCGGGGCTGGAGAGGGCGACCACGAGCAGGGCTGCCAAGGCACCGGTGCCGAGCCAGCGGACCCTCGGCCCGGGCAGCGGAAGATGGCTCATCGACGACATGTCAGGTACCTCGACGTACGGGCTGCGGGCTGCCTCCGGGCAGCCGTTCGACGAGCCTCAGACGCGGGGGACGAAGCGCCGGTTCCCGGCCTGCCCGGGCGGGCGCCTCAGGGGCGGGCGAGCTCGGTGCTCTCCGGACCGTCCGCGATCCCGGCCGTGCCGGGCGTGCCCGCGGTCGCCTGCGCCGACCGCGGGCCATGAGGGGTCAGCGGGCGCAGGTAGAGCGCGAGCACGCCGACCAGGTACCCGACGTGGACGACGAGCGTCGTCACCTCGGGCGTGGAGCTGTAGCCGACGAGCGCCCGCAGGAACTGGCCGAGCCCGCGGTCGTGGGGCAGGACGGCACTGATGTCGAACGCGGTCTGGGTCCCGAACGGGATGAGCCCGATCTCGATGAACTCGTGGGCGGCCTGGCTGAGCAGCCCGGCGGCGATCACGATCAGCCCGATCCCGGTCCAGCGGAAGAAGGCCGACAGGTCGATCCGCCGGCTCCCCTTGTACAGGCCGTAGCCGATCGCCGTCGCGAGCAGGAGCCCGACGACCGCACCGAGGACGACACTCAGCGCCCCGCCGTTGGTGCCCTGGCTGGCGGCCGTCGCCTGGCCGACGAGGAAGAGCGCCGTCTCGACCCCCTCGCGGACGACGGCGGTGAAGGCGAGGACGGCGAGCCCGAAGGCCCCACCCTCGGTGAGCGCGCGGTCCACTGCAGCCCGGAGCTGGCCGCCGACGGCGGCTGCCTGGCGGCGCATCCAGAACAGCATCCAGGTGACGACGCCGGCGGCGGCGAGGAGGGTGATCCCCTCGAACAGCTGCTCCCAGGGGGACGGAAGCTCGCCGATCGAGACGTAGATCCCGACCCCGAGCACCAGGCTCAGCCCGACGGCCACCGCGACGCCGGTCCAGATCCGGGGCGCGTGGCGGATGTTCCCGGTCCGGGCGAGGTAGGCCAGGATGATGCTGACGATCAGCGCCGCCTCGACCCCCTCGCGGAGGCCGGTCAGGAGACCGCTGGAGAATGCGCCGGCGTCGAGCACGCGACCGTTCCTTTCGTGTTTCTCTCCAGTCCGTGGCGGTCGTCAGGCGTTCCGCCGTCGGAGGCCGTCGTTCGTCGGCCCGGGGTGATGGTATGCCCACCCCGGGCAGGAGGTCAAGCGCCCTTGCATCACCGGCGCAGGATCGCTTGAGTCCTGGACTCAGACTGTAAACGGAGGTACCGCCGCGACCTCGACACCGAGGTCGCGGATCGCGCGGGCCGCCTTCCGGGCCGGCAGGTCACCGGTCCGGGCGAGCGAGCTGAGCGT
>CAYMBB010000173.1:0-6048 GCA_964388515.1 uncultured Anaerolineaceae bacterium | reverse complement strand
GCGGGGCGTCCGAGCGGGTGGCGGTCAGGTCGCCAGGCGGCCCCGGACCTCGGCCAGGTGGGCCCTGACCTCGGCCAGGTGACCCATCGTCTCGAGGTCGAACGGGTCGCGGAAGATCCAGATCGAGTGGCCGACGCCGATCTCGGCATACCCCCGGAGCGTCGCGGCCACCTCCTCGACCGTGCCCCCGGCATCGAGCAGATCCTCGTCGGGCTGGGGGTGGTGGGTCGCTCGGACGAGCTCGTAGGCGGCCTCGGCCGCGGCCCGGGACTCGCGGATGACGACGTTCTGGGTCACCGAGCGCTCGATCTCGCGCTCGTCACGGCCGACGGCTGCGCAGTGCTCGCGGAGGACGGCATCGGCCTCGGCGATCGCCGCCGGCGTGCCGTACCCGTTCCAGATGTCGGCGTGGCGGGCGACGGTCCGGAGCGTCTTCGTCCGACCGGAGCCGCCGATCAGGATCGGCAGCCGCTCCTGGAGCGGTCGGGGCGAGGCGAGCGCATCGTCGAAGGCGTAGAACCGGCCGGCGTGGCTGAACCGTTCGCCGGCTAGCAGGCGCCGGATCAAACCGATCGACTCCTCGAGCCGGTCGAGGCGCTCACCCATGCTCGCCCCGAAGTCGAAGCCGAAGGCCTCGTGCTCGCGCCGGAACCAGCCGGCCCCGAGACCGAGGATCGCCCGGCCGCCGCTGACGTGGTCGAGGGTGGTCACGATCTTCGCCGTCAGGCCCGGGTTGCGCAGGGTGTTCGCGCCGACGAGCAGGCCGAGCGTCGCCCGCCGGGTCAGCGGCGCGAGCGCGGCGAGGGTCATCCAGCCCTCGAACTTCGGATCGTCCCACGGCCCCTCGTCGGTCAGGAGGTGGTCGTCGACCCAGATCGAGTCGAACCCGGCTTGCTCCGCCGCCAGGACCGCCTCGCGCAGGGCGGGCCAGCTCGTCCGGTTCAGCCAGAACGCGGCGCCGAAGCGCATCGCCCGATCGGCCACCGCTCAGGCGTGGTCCGGGGGGCGGATCCGGCGGCGAGTCGTCACGTCGACCGACCCGTCGCCCTCCTGGGCGGGATGCTCGACGAGCGCGATCAGCCGGCTGGCCATGAACCGCCCGGTGCGCACGACCTGGCCGGTCCGGGTCACCTCGCTCACCTCGACCACACCCCGGGAGGTCGTCACCTCGAGCCGGCGGCCGGCCCTGGTGGCCACGATCTCGAATGTCTGGACGCCCTGGCCGGTGTCGACCACGGCTTCCACCCGATCGCCCTTCATGACCTGACGATACACCGCTCGAGGTTGGCTCGGAGGTGGATGCCCCTCGGCGGGCCTGGGAGCGGGACGCGGGCCTACTGGCCGAACCGGCGAGTCCGCTGCTGGTAGGTCCGGATCGCGCGCAGGAAGTCGATCTCTCGGAAGGCCGGCCAGTAGGCGTCGCAGAAGTAGTACTCGCTGTAGACGCTCTGCCAGGGCAGGAAGCCAGAGAGGCGGACCTCGCCGCTGGTACGGATGATCAGGTCCGGGTCCGAGCTGCCGCGCGTGTAGAGGTGCGCCGCGAGCGCGTCAGCCGTGATCCGCTCGGGAAGCTCGGCGGCGGTCGCGCCCGCGGCGAGGAGATCGCGGACCGCCGCCCGGGCCGCCTCGACGAGCTCGTCCCGGCCGCTGTAGGCGAGCGCGACCGTCACCTCGAGCGCGCCGTCGGGCTGCGAGAGGCTGGTCGAGGCCGTGACCGCCTCGCGCAGCCGGTCGGGGAGCGGGTCGCGGCGGCCGATCACCTTGAGCCGGATCGGGACCTTCGTCCGGCGGCGTCCCTGGGCCATCGCCGCCAGCGCGTCGGCGGCGACGTCGGCGATCGTGTCGACCTCGCCGGCCGGTCGGGCCAGGTTCTCGAGCGAGAGGGCCCACAGGGTCACCTCGCGGATGCCGAGCTCGGCGCACCAGTCGATCAGCTCGAGCGCCTTCTCGGCGCCCCGCCGGTGGCCGATGCCGATGTCCTCGTAGCCCTGGTGGAGGGCCCAGCGGCGGTTGCCGTCCATGATCACCGCCACATGGCCGGGCCGCGGCGCGGCCATCACCTCGCGCCGGAGCCGGCGGGTGTAGACGGCGTAGACCGGGCGGAGGAGCAGGTCCGCGAGGCGGGCGCCCGGGCTGTCGAGGCGGGCGATGATCCGGGACAGCCAGCGGACCGGCCGGTCGCCGTTCACGGTGCGGTCGAGCCCGGGGCGGGCGAGGTGGGCGGCTGGGTCGCCGGGCTCGACGACGGCGCCGCCGCGGCAGCGATCGCCTCGGCGATCGCGCCCGGGGTCGAAACGCCCTTGATGATCCGGGTCGCGCCCGGCCCGACGATCCGCAGGGTCGGGGTGGACTCGATCCCCAGCGCGCGCCCCTCGGCGGTCTCGGCGGCCACCTCCCCGGCCACGGCCGGATCGTCGAGGCAGGCCGTGAAGGTCTCCTTGCCCAGGCCGGCGAACTCCGCCAGGGCGACGAGCGTGTCGCGCCGAAACGCCCCCTGGTTCTCCCCGCGCTGGGAGGCGTAGAGGAGGTCGTGGTACAGCCAGAACTTGCTCTCGCGGCCGGCACAGCGTGCCCCGACCGCAGCGTCGATCGACTCCTGGCCGAGGAAGGCGAAGTCGCGGAAGCGGACCTGGGCAGCACCGGTCGCCGCGTACTCGCGCAGGATCGTGGGCTCGATCCCGTGGCTGAACAGGCCGCAGTACGGACACTGGAAGTCGGCCCAGATCTCGATCGTGACCGGGGCACCGGAGACGCCCACGGTCGCCCCGTCCATGGCGAAGGTCGGGGCCGGGCTGGGCGACGCGGAGGGCGAGGCGGGCGAGGACCAGGCGCCCGGGAGCGCTCCGAAGGCCCCCAGGACGATGAGCGCGGCGAGCATGAGCAGCGCCCCGGCCGCCGCGGCCGCGAGCTGACCGAGCCGACGACCGCGACCACCCGATCGCCCGTCGCCGACCGGAGCGACCTCCACCGGCTCGACCCCGACCGGAGCGACCCCGACCGGCTCGTCGGCAGGAGCCACCTGCGCCGTCCCGGTCACGGCTGTTCCCGCCGCGGCCTCCTCGGTCGGCTCCTCTCCGGGGTTGACCCCGGCCACCCCGGATCGGTCGTCGCTCGAAGTCGCAGACAGGTCCATCGGTCCTCCTGAATCGCCGGTCGGGCACCGGGCCGTGATCGGCCACCGCGCAGCCGGCCGTGGCGCTCACTGTCGCACACTCGCGCCATCGTGGGTGCCACGGCCCGGGGTCCGACCAGCCCGGGATGCTGTCGCCGAGATCAAGGAACGAGGCCCATCACCGGTGCGGCGATGAGCCTCGCTGTTCGTGGATCAGGCGCGGACCCCGCCCGTCATCAGGCTCGGCCCGCGGCCGGCAATCAGGCCGTCGGGGCCGTGTACGAGCCGCCGGTTGCGTAGCGGGCGATCACGTCCACGATGACGCCGACCACCAGGCCACCGATCAGAGCCGGGATGAGCGCCAGGCCCTCCCAGACCGGCTCGAACGTGCGCCAGTCGACGATGAACTCGCTGGCGAACAGGCCGCCGATCAGGGCCGCGACCGCGACGATGATCCAGTGATAGTTCGTCTTCACGTCGCCGATGAACTGGGCGGCGACGCCGATGACGACGGCGCCGACGATCAGGAGGACGGCGCCCCAGACCCCCATGTCAATCGCGAACTCCATCGCGACCTCTCTCTCGACCATCGGATGCCCGGCCGAGGCTGCGGCAGGCGCCGCGCCCCCGCCCCGGTCGGGTCGCACATTCCCTTCCTCCCCGATGGTCCCGGTTCATTGAACGCCCCGGTGCCCGCGTGCGCCAGTGCCATCCGGACGAATCGCGGGTGGCTCGCGGCTCGGCGCGTCGGTCGGGTACGATCGCCGCCGGCGCGCCGGATCTCCGGGCGGCCCCGGGCGATACCAGAGGTGACACGATGGACCAGGTCGATCTCGATGCGCTGCGCCAGACCGTCCGGCAGATCCTCCACGAAGGTCATGATGCGCTGCGCCAGATCGTCGACGAGCTCGACGCAGATGCCCTCGGCTGGCGCCCGGGACGGGACACGAACTCGATCGCCGTGCTCGTCGCCCATAGCCTCGACGCCGAGCGATTCCTGGTCGCGACGGCCGCCGACGTCGAGATCGAACGGGACCGCGAGGCGCAGTTCCGGATCGAGGTGGCCGGCCCGGAGGTGCTCCTGGCGCTCATCGACCAGCAGGAGCCGGAGATCGACGCGCTCCTCGACCGGGTCACCGCGGCGACCCTCAGCGCGCCGATCAGCCGGCCCGGACGGACCCACCCGGGCGCCTGGTGGCTCCTCCACGCGCTCGAGCACAGCCGCGAGCACGTCGGCCAGGCCGCCCTCACCCGCCAGCTGTACGAACAGCGGTCCTAGGCTTCGCGGTAGACCCGGTCGTGCTCCCGGACGTGGTCGGCCACCTTGAGCGCCACGTCGTCACCGGGAGCCGCCTCGCTGACCGGGGCGTGCTCGACCTCCATCGACGTGACGTCCTGCACGAGGTCGGTCGTGTGGCCCTGGACGTGGATCCGGTCGCCGACCTTCAGGGGCGCCGTGAGGCTGACCGCCGCGACGCCGAGGTGCGTGAAATAGTGGGTAACGGTCCCGATCGCCTCCTCGGGCGAATGACCAGCTGACATCGCCCACCTCCTTGGCCAAACGGTAGCGCGCCAGCCCGCCGCCGTCGAGGGCCGATGGGCCCCGGACAGACGTCGACCCACGCCTGGTCGAGCGTGGGTCGGCGGAACTGATTGGCACCGTGACCGTGCGGCAGCGTCGCCGCCGGTCACCCGGCGAGGCCCGCCCGCGTGTCGCTGCTGATGTTCCCCGCGCGGGGGATCGTGGCGAGGTTGCTCGAGCCGCGCGTCGCGTCCGCGGTTCTCGGCAGCGTGGACGAATGCGTGTCCGCCCGAACGCTCCGATCCAGAGAGGCTCTCTGCGTGCGGTGCTGATCCGTCATGCCCGGCAACGCTCCTTGGCCCGAATCCTACCGCTCTCCCGGCGGATCGCCATACCCCCACCGGGTATCCAATCGTCGGGCTCGAGTGTCGGGTGGTCTGTTCGCCCCGCCCGTCCCTCCCCCCTGCGGCAGCGAGGATCGGCCGGTTGTTGTTGACATCCGCGCTGTTGCGATATATCGTGACAGAACACGCGATGGCGTGAGCCTGGAGGAACAGGAGAAGTGTTCGAAAAGATGGGCGGGTCCGGCCGGCACTGCGGGCCGCGGCACCGAGGGATGGGCTTTGGTCACGGCCACCGGCGAGGGTTCCCGATGGGGCCGTTTCCGGGCTTCGCCGGGCGCGGGCCGATGGTCCGGCGCGGCGACGTCCGGAGCGCGATCCTCGCCCTGCTGGCCGAGGAACCGATGCACGGCTACCAGATCATGGGCGAGCTCGAGGCGCGCAGCGGGGGCATGTGGCGCCCGAGCGCCGGCTCGGTCTACCCGACGCTCCAGCAGCTCGAGGACGAGGGCCTCGTTCGGGTCGAGGAGCGCGACGGACGGCGGGTCTTCAGCCTGACCGAGGCCGGTCGGGAGCAGGCGACGAACCGGGCCGAGGAGTCCGGCGCGCCGTGGGAGATGGAGGGGACGGACACCCGTCTCGAGCTCCGCGACCTGATCTTCCAGCTGGGCGCGGCGACGATGCAGGTGGCCCAGGTCGGCTCGCCCGAGCACGTCGCCCAGGCGAAGCAGCTCCTCGGCGAGACCCGGCGCCGGCTCTATCGCCTGCTGGCCGAAGAGGGCGCCGACACGGAGACAGTCAGCGTGCGGCACGAGGCCGACGTGCAGTACGTCGGCCAGAGCCACGTCCTGACGGTGCGGCTGCCGCGTACGCGATTCGAGCGCGAGGAACTGCGGGCGGCGTTCGAACAGGCGTATCGCGAGCGCTTCGACACGGACCTGGGCGTGATGCGCTGCTTGGTGGTGAGTCTCCGCACAACGGTCGTGGGCCACCGACGTCCGGTGGGCCTCGAGGGCCTGGCCCCGCGAGGTGGACAAGCGGCGCTCGCTGCGCCGATGAGAACCCGGCGTGTG
>CAYMBB010000172.1:0-6062 GCA_964388515.1 uncultured Anaerolineaceae bacterium | reverse complement strand
TGCACGTCCCCTGGTTGGAGCGGACGAACTTCTGGAGCCGGTACTCGTCGAGCTCGCCCTCGTCGGTCTCGACCTTGATCATCTCGGCGGTGACACTCGTCACGACACCGGCCCGGGCGGCGATGACGACCTGGCCGGAGTCGCGCGCGGCGCGCTCTTCCATCCCGGTCCCGACGATCGGGGCCTCGGGCTCGAGCAGGGGCACGGCCTGGCGCTGCATGTTCGAGCCCATGAGCGCCCGGTTGGCGTCGTCGTGCTCGAGGAACGGGATGAGCGCGGTCGCGACCGAGACGACCTGCTTGGGCGAGACGTCCATGTACTCGATCTGGCCGGGGCGGGCCTCCGGGAACGAGTCGCGGAAGCGCGAGGGAACCCGCTCGTTCAGGAAATGCCCGTGCTCGTCGAGCGGCGCGTTGGCCTGGGCGACGACGTGCTCCTCCTCCTCGTCGGCGGGAAGGTACTCGATCTCGTTGGTCACGATCGGCCGGATCGGGAAGGCCTGGGCCTTCTGGCGCTTCAGCTCGGCGGCCGCCTGCTCGGTGAACCGCTCACCGGCCTTCAGGATGACCGTCCCGTCACGGCCGACGACGTCCGCGCCTGCCTCGAGCTCGAGCAGGTCCGGGTCGTCCCAGGCCGCCGTCCGGCGGACCTTCCGGTAGGGCGTCTCGATGAAGCCGTAGCTGTTGATCCGGCCGTACGTGGCCAGCGAGCCGATCAGCCCGATGTTCGGGCCTTCAGGCGTCTCGATCGGGCAGATCCGGCCGTAGTGGCTGTGGTGGACGTCCCGGACGTCGAAGCCGGCGCGCTCGCGGGACAGGCCGCCTGGTCCGAGGGCCGAGAGACGGCGCTTGCTGGTCAGCTCGGCGAGCGGGTTCGTCTGGTCCATGAACTGGCTGAGCTGGCTGCCGCCGAAGAACTCCTTCATCGCGGCCACGACCGGCCGGATGTTGATCAGCGCGTTCGGCGTCGCCTTGTCGATCTCCTGGATCGTCATCCGCTCGCGGACGACGCGCTCCATGCGCAGGAGGCCGATCCGGAAGGCGTTCTGGATCAGCTCCCCGTTGGCCCGGATCCGCCGGTTGCCCAGGTGGTCGATGTCGTCCTTCTGGTGCAGGCCCCGGTTCGCCTCGATCAGATGACCGACGATCGCCGCGATGTCCTCGCGGCTGATCGTCCGTTCCTCGCGCGGCAGCTCGATCCCCATCCGGGCCGCGACCGGGTCGAGCTTCTTGTTGAACTTGTAGCGGCCGACCCGGCCGAGATCGTAGCGGCGGAAGTTGAAGAACAGGCTCTCGACGAGCTGGCGGGCGTTGTCGGCCGTGGGCGGATCGCCCGGGCGGAGCTTCTTGTAGACCTCGATCAGGGCATCCTGCTGCGTCCTGGTCAGGTCCTTGTCCAGGGTCTGGGCGATGTAGGGATGCTCGGGATCGATGTCGACCGGGGCGAACAGGGCGCTGATCTCGTCGTTCTGCTCGTAGCCGACCGCCCGCAGGAGCGTCGTCGCGGCGATCTTCCGCTTGCGGTCAACCTTGACCCAGAGCTGGTCCTTGTTGTTCGTCTCGAACTCGAGCCAGGCACCGCGGTTCGGGATGACCTTGGCGCTGAACAGGGCGCGGCCGCTGGCGGGATCCTCGAGCTCGCTGTAGTAGACGCCGGGCGAGCGGACGAGCTGGCTGACGACGACCCGCTCGGCACCGTTGATCACGAACGTGCCCTGGTCGGTCATCGTCGGGAAGTCGCCCATGTAGACCCGCTGGCGCTGGATCTCGCCGGTCTCCTTGATCAGGAGCTCGACGTTGACGTAGAGCGGCCTGCTGTAGGTCAGGTCCTTCGTCCGGCACTCGAGCTCGGTGTACTTGGGCGGACCGAACTCGTAGTCGAGGAACTGGAGCTCCATCACCTTGCCGGTGAAGTCCCGGATCGGGCTGATCTCGTCGAACAGCTCGCGCAGCCCCTTGTCCACGAACCAGCGGAACGACTCGAGCTGGAGTTCGATCAGGTTGGGGACCGGGAGAACCTCGGGGATCCGGGCGTAGCGCTTGCGCGCGACAGCCACGGCCGCACGGTCCGACGACTCAGCAACAGACAGCATGAACCGCTCCTTGACGGAGGAGAAGGGTGGGAAAGGCCGCGCTCACAGACCGACTAGGATACCGCGAATCGCGCACATGTCAAACAGGGGCGGCGGTGAGACCACCACCGCCCCTGCGCGCCCGGCGGGCTCACGATCCCCGGCGAGGATCCGCGCGGCGTGCTTCCAGGCGGGCGCCGGTCGGAGAACCAGCCGAGGTGGCCTACTTGATCTCCACCTTTGCGCCCTGCTCCTCGAGGGCAGCCTTGATCTTCTCGGCCTCCTCGCGGGTGACGCCCTCCTTGACCGGCTTGGGAGCCGCGTCGACGAGGTCCTTCGCCTCCTTGAGACCCAGGCCGGTCAGCTCTCGGACGACCTTGATGACCGGAATCTTGTTCGGACCGACCTCGGCGAGGACAGCCGCGAACTCGGTCTGCTCCTCGACCGCCTCCACGGCCGCGGGGGCTGCTGCAGCCGGTGCGGCCGCCACGGCCACCGGGGCGGCCGCGGTCACGCCGTAGCGCTCCTCGAACTTCTTGATGAACTCGGACAGCTCGAGGACGGTCATGCCGTCGATCGCCTCGAGGATCTGCTCCTGGCTAAGGGTGGCCATGGTTCGTGAACTCCTTTGCTGACGGTTCCGGCGACAGGCCGGTGGTCGGTGGTGGCTGGTGATGTGGATGGTCCCGGGCGACCCGGTCGTGGAGCGACCCGCCTGCCCCGGCGTCAGCCGGCGACGCCGGCCTTCTGGTCGGCGAGCGCCTGCAGGGCGTAGGCGAGGTTCCGCAGGTTCGCCCCGAGCAGCCCGCCCAGGGTGGCGATCGGCGCCTGCATCGCCCCGGCCAGCTGGGCCTGGAGCACCGCGCGCGGGGGCAGGCTGGCCAGGCGGACGACCGCCTCGCCGTCGATCGCCCGACCGCCGATGACAGCACCCTTGACCTTGACGAGCTTGTAGGGACGAGTGGCCTCGAGCACCGCCTTCGCCGTGGCGGCTTCGTCGGTCCCGAACGCGATCGCGGTCGGGCCGGTGAGCAGGGACGAGAGGGCTTCGGCCTTCGTCTCCGCAGCCGCGATCCGCATCAGGCGGTTCTTCACGACGCGGTACGAGACGTTCTGCCTGCGTAGCGCCCGGCGGATCTCGGCGAGTTCGCTCACGGTGAGGCCGCGATATTCCGAGACGATGCAGGTCGAGCTGCGGGCGAGTTCCTCGCGCAGCTGGGCGACCGTCTCGCGCTTGGCCTCGGTCGGCATGGCTACCTCCTGGTGCGGCGCGCAACCGGCGCGCGGCGGTGGGCGGCGCCCGGCCGTGGCCGGGCTCGGCCCCTGCGACGTTCCCTCGCGTCTGCAGGGACGCGCCCACCGGGAGGTGGAGCGCTGGTCCTGCCTCGGCGTGCTCGCCGTCGTCCCCGTCGCCAGGGTCGCTGGCGGCGGTCCGGTCCGGCGGATCAAGCCCCGATCGTCATGACCCGGCGGGCGGGTCGGCGGCGATCCGCGGGCGCAGGCTGTCTGCGGCGGTCCGTCGATTCTGTTTCCAGGCGACGCACCCGACTGGGTCGTCGCCGCGTGTCGTACGGTCGGCGGGGGCTCGCGGCCCTCCGGCGACCGATCGGTCAGGCCGCCGCGGCAACCGCCAGGACGGCCGGAAGGTCGACCCGGATGCCCGGGCCCATCGTGCTCGCGATCGTCAGCGAGCGCAGGTACTGACCCTTGGCGCCGCTCGGTCGGGCGCGGTTGACCGCGTCGACGAGGGCGGCCAGGTTGTCGAGCAGCGCCTCGGGCTCGAAGCTTGCCTTGCCGATTGGGACGTGGATCAGGCCGCCCTTGTCGACCTTGAACTCGACCCGGCCGGCCTTGACCTCCTTGAGGGCGCGCTCGATATCGAACGTGATCGTGCCCGACTTCGGGTTCGGCATCAACCCCCGGCGGCCGAGGATCTTGCCCAGCCGTCCGACCAGGCCCATCGTGTCGGGCGTCGCGAGCGCGACGTCGAACTCGAGCCAGCCGGCCTCGATCTTCTTGACCAGGTCCTCGGCCCCCACCTCGTCGGCCCCGGCGCGAAGCGCCTCCTGGGCCTTCTCGCCCTGGGCGAAGACGGCCACCCGGACGAGCTTGCCGGTGCCGTGGGGCAGGACGACCGTGCCGCGCACCATCTGATCGGCGTGGCGGGGATCGACGCCGAGGCGCAGGTGGGCCTCGATCGAGGCATCGAAGTTGACCGTCGAGGTCTGCCTCACGAGTTCGACGGCCTCGCGCGGCGGGTAGAGGCGGTCATGCTCGACGAGCTTTGCCGCTTCGAGGTATTTCTTGCCGTGTCGGGCCATCGTGGTCTCCTCCTGGCGGCCGGCGGTGCCGGCCTCCCCCTGGCGCGGGGTGAACGTCCGGCAGGATCGCGCGCGGCCGGAACGCGCCGGGTCGGCCGGCTAGCCGACGACCTCGATGCCCATGCTCCGGGCCGTGCCTTCGATCTGGCGGATCGCCGCGTCGAGGTCATTGGCGTTGAGGTCGGCCAGCTTGATCGTGGCGATCTCGCGCACCTGGTCGCGGGTCACCCGGCCGACCGCGTCACGACCGGTCGTCGCGCTCCCCTTCTCCACACCAGCCGCCTTGCGCAGCAGGTCCGCGGCGGGCGGCGTCCTGAGCACGAACGTGAACGAGCGGTCCTCGTAGATCGTGATCTGGGCCGGGATGACCTGGCCGACCTTGTCGGCCGTCTTCTCGTTGTAGGACTTCGTGAACTCGACGATGTTGATGCCGTGCGGACCGAGCGCAGTGCCCACCGGAGGGGCGGGTGTCGCCTTGCCGGCCGGCAGCTGGAGGGTCAGGACGATGCGGACTTTCTTGGCCACGGGAGGGGAACCTTCTCCTTCGCTTAGAGCTTCTCGACCTGGAGGAAGTCGAGCTCGACCGGCGTCTCGCGGCCGAAGATGCTGACGAGCACCTTGACCTTGTTGCGCTCGGGGTTGACCTCGTCCACCGTGCCGATGAACTCGGCGAAGGGCCCGTCAATGACCCGCACGCTCTGGCCCTTCGTGAAGGCGACGCGGTACTTCGGCGTCTCGACGCCCATCTGGCGCAGGATCTGCTTGACCTCGGCCTCGTCGAGCGGCACCGGCTCGTTCCGGGTGCCGGGGATGTTCGCCCCGCCGACGAAGCTCGTCACGCCCGGCGTGTTGCGCACCACGTACCACGAGTCCGGGTCGAGGATCATCTCGACGAGCACGTAGCCCGGGTAGACCTTCTTCTGGACGGTGTGCCGCTGGCCCTGGCGGATCTCGATCTCGTCCTCCATCGGGACGAGGACCTGGAAGATCTTGTCCTCCATGCCCATCGACTCGATCCGGTGCTCGAGGTTCGCCTTCACCTTGTTCTCGTACCCGGAGTACGTGTGGATGACGTACCAGCGCTTCTCGGGCGTCTTCGTCTCGGGGGTGGTCGTCTCGGCCATCGCAGATCAGCCCGCCCCGGAGAGCAACCGAACGGCCTGGGCGAAGATGACGTCCAGGACGGTGATGTACAGGCCGACGGCAAAGCTGACCACGAAGACGAGCACGGTCAGGTTCCGGGTCTGCTCCCGGGTCGGCCAGCTGACCTTCTTCAACTCGGACCACGCTTCGTCGAGGAAGCGTCGGATGCGATCCACCACGGTTCGTTCTGCTCTCGGGCTACGGATGTGGGCGGGGGTGGCAGGCGCGGCCGGACTCGAACCGACAACCACTGGTTTTGGAGACCAGAGCTCTGCCAAATTGAGCTACGCGCCTCCGGCGTCCGCTGCTGGGATTCCTACTTGGCCTCCCGATGAAGTGTATGGCGTCGGCAGCGCGGACAGTACTTCCGAAGCTCGATCCGGCCGGGATCGTTCTTCTTGTTCTTCCGGGTTGAGTACGTCCGCTCCTTGCACTCGGTACAGGCGAGCTGGATGACCGGACGGGCTTCGACCTTGGCCATGGCGCGCCTACTCGACGATGCTCACGATCGCGCCGGCCCCGACGGT
>CAYMBB010000171.1:0-6105 GCA_964388515.1 uncultured Anaerolineaceae bacterium | reverse complement strand
GACGCGTTCGTTGACGAACCGGAGCAGGATCGGCGACAGGGCGACCCCGGCGGCAACGACGACGAGGACGATCGTCGCGAGCTGGAACGAGCGGCTGCGCAGTCGCCAGAGGTACTCGCGCCGGGCGACGACGAGGACGTTGCGCAGCGTCACCGGCACCGGTGTCACTGCCCCTCGGCCGACCCCGAGGCCGAGGCGAGCGTCGTCTCCTCGGTGGGGACCGCCCCCACGCGCTCGATGAAGATCTGCTCGATCGAGGGGTCGGCGATCTCGAACCGGGTGACCTGCTCGCCCCGCGCCAGAGCGGCCCGCAGGATCGACCCGGGGTCGCGGCCGGCCTCGACGTGGAGCTCGGTGTAGTCCCTGCCCGACCGGATGACCCGGACCCCGTCGAAATCGGCCAGCCAGGCGAGGGAGGGATCGCCGGCCACGCCGAGGCGGACGACCCGTCGCCCGCTCGCCCGCTTCACGTCGCCGACCGGGCCGCCGACGACGATCCGGCCGCGGTCGATGATCACGATCGACTCGCACAGCTCCTCGACCATCTCCATCTGGTGGGTGGAGAGGACGAGCGTCTTGCCCAGGTCGCGCAACTCGAGGAACGCCTCCTTGAGCAGGGCGACGTTCACCGGGTCGAGGCCGACGAACGGCTCGTCCATGAGCAGGACGTCGGGGTCGTGGAGGATCGCGGCGATGAACTGGATCTTCTGCTGGTTGCCCTTCGAGAGCTCCTCGGCCCGGCGGTCGGCGTACTCGGGGATCCGGAACCGGCCGAGCCAGTGGCGGACCCGGCGGGTTGCCTCGGCGGCCGGAACGCCGTAGAGCGCGGCGAAGAAGACGAGCTGGTCGAGCACCTTCATCCGGGGATAGAGGCCGCGCTCCTCGGGCAGGTAGCCCCACGTCCGGCGCGGCAGCTCGTGGGCCGGACGCCCGCGCCAGGTCACGGTCCCGGCGTCCGGCCGGAGGATGTCGAGCACGATCCGCATCGTCGTCGTCTTGCCCGCGCCGTTCGCGCCGAGGAAGCCGAAGACCTGGCCCGGCTCGACGGCGAAGCTGATCCCGTCGAGGGCCTGGGTGGCGCCGAAGCGTTTGCTCAGCGAGTCGAGGACGAGCGACATGGGGCCTTCCGGGTGGAGCGCGAGCAATGTGCCTGATCGGGCGAGGGGCAGATCTCGCCGATGGTGCCGGTCGGTGGCCCGACCTGGTCCATCCTACCGGTCGGCGCGAGGGCTGTCAGCGGCCGGTCGACCGTCGCGGCATGGGTCCGGCGCCCCGCTCGGCCGGGCCATCGCTCTTCACGGCCCGCCAGCTCAGGTGCGCCAGCGGTACCACAGGATGCCTCCGAGGTAGGCCGCCGCGACGACGGCGCCGACCCAGGCGTAGGGCGTCGCGTCGCCGCCGCCGAATTCGGTGATCAGGAATGCGGCGACCAGGACAGCGGCCACGACCTGCGCGGCCAGGGACAGGGCGTGGAGATTGATCCAGGCCCATCGCTCGTCCACCGGCATGCCCGAGAGGAGGCTCGCCGTCTCGCTGCGCGGCTGGAGCAGGCCGAGACCGACCGCGTAGACGGCCACGATCGCGAAGGCGACAGCCGCCTGGGCGGGACTGGCGTCGCGACCGAGCAGGGCCGCGGCGCTCAGCAGCCCGAGCACGAGACCCAGCGCGGGGACGAGCCACCTATGCACGTTCGTCGTCACGGAAGACCTCCTCGATGGGCCGACCGAAGAACCGACCGATGGCGAAGGCGAGCGGTAGCGAGGGCAGGTAGCGGCCGGTTTCGATCGCGTTGATCGTCTGGCGGGAGACACGCAGCTCCTGCGCGAGCTGGCCCTGGGTCAGGCCCTTCGATTCCCGGAGCTGGCGCACGACGTTCGTCACGCTGTCAAGCTAGCTTGTCAGGCGCTCTCTGTAAAGGTCGTTTGTCACATCGCCATGGGCCGGATGGCACGAGCGGTGGGCTGCTGGCGGGCGGGAGATCGGTCGCGGGGCCTTGGATACCGGGGTGACGATCAGGCGATCGCCGCGCCGCCCGGGGGCGGGCCGGCGGGACGCAGGACGCGAACGCGCGGCTCGACCCACAGGACGAGGCCGCAGTTGCCGCAGGTCGTGATCGTCGCCGGGCGGCCGAGGCCGCACATCGGGCAGACGACCGCGAGATCGTCCCCGCACTCGGTGCAGCGGGTCGTGCCCGAGGCGAAGGTGAGGAGATCGCGCCGGCAGTAGGGGAGCCCGCGCGGGACGACCGGCCGCCCGTCCGGGTCGAGCGAGATGTGCTCCGGTCCCTCGACCAGGCGGACCCCCGGCCGGGGCGCGCGCACGACGTACACGAACCAGGCGACGACGAGGAGCGTCAGCAGCGGGCCGACGACGCCGATCAGGATGAGCACCGGGAAGAGGTTGATCAGCCCGCCCCAGTCGGGAATGACGAACCGGCTCAGCAGCTCGATGAGCTGGCTCCAGACACTGTTCAGCTGGCTCAGGAGGTCGGTCACGGGCGCATTCTAGCGTCCGGCCGTGGGCGGAGCGTGGCGCGCTCGGCGGTGCGGGTTGCCGCGCTTCGTCGTGGCGCCCCGGCCCGGGCGCCAGCCGCCGCCGTCGGATTCGTCGGGCGCCTCGCCCGCGGCCGCGCGGTCGCCCTGGCGGTGGGCGCGGCCGGCCCGCTCGCGCGGCGGGTGGGTCCGCCCGACCGAGGGCGCGGCAAGCGATGTCCGCTCGAGCCGGTGGAGGAGCCAGGCCGTCCGGGCCGTCGTCGCCCCGCGACGCCGCAGCTCGCGAGCCAGCTCGTGGTCGTCGGTCACGACCAGGACCGTGGCCGCCGCCTCGATCGTTCGCGGCGCCGCCTCGCTCACGAGCCGGGCGAGGAGCGCGTCGGCGCTCACCCGGCCGCTGTAGCGCACGGTGACCCCCGAGGCGACGCGGACGTTGCCCGATCCGGGGTCGGGCGGCCCGTCGAAGACGATGTCGATCCGGACCGGAGGCGGAATCAGGGCGCGCAGCCGACCGACCAGCGTCGCGGCCGGGGCCGGCTCGGGACCGCGGCGAAGGGCATGGAGCAGGTTCGTTCCGTCGACCAGGAGGCGGTCGATCCCCTGCAGCGGGTCGCGCGCGGTGATCATGGCGTCGCCGATCGTCGCACACTCGTCCGGGCTGCGCCCGCGCAGGTGCCCCGGTCGGCTACGATCGGGTCGATGCTCCTGCTGGTCGATCTCGATGGCGTCGTCTACCGCGGCCGTGAGCCGGTCCCCGGCGTGGCCGCCGTGCTCGCCGGGCGGGTCGCCCGGGGCGACGAGGTGGTGTACGTCACGAACAACTCGATGCACTACCGGGCGGACTATGTCACCCGGCTGACCGCGATGGGGGCACCGGTCGCGGCCGACCGGGTCGTCAGCTCGGCCCGGGCCACGGCGCTCTACCTCGCCGAGCACGAGCCGCCGATCCGGCGCGTCCTCGTTCTCGGCGGGAGGGGTCTGCGACGCGAGCTGGAGGACGTCGGCCTGGCCGTCGTCGACGCCCGCGAAGCGGCCGAGCAGCTCGCCGAGCGCGAGGCCGACGCGACGCCCGCCGGCGGACCGCCGGTCGATCCGTTCGAGCTGGCCGGCCGGCCCGACGCCGTCGTGGTCGGACTCGATCCCCGCCTGACCTACCGGACGCTCGCCTTCGCGGCCGACGTCATCCGGGCCGGCGCCCGGTTCGTGGCCACGAACCGTGATCCGGTCTATCCCTCCGAGCGCGGGCTCCGCCCCGGGGCGGGGGCGATCGTCGCCGCGCTCGAGGCGACGACCGGCGTCACGCCGGTCTCGATCGGCAAGCCGGCGCCGTTCCTGC
Source organism: uncultured Anaerolineaceae bacterium (assembly GCA_964388515.1). Classification (GTDB taxonomy): domain Bacteria; phylum Chloroflexota; class Limnocylindria; order Limnocylindrales; family CSP1-4; genus JAKAHU01. The sequence goes on along the minus strand of CAYMBB010000171.1, from coordinate 2,277 downwards.
TCGAGGAGGCGGCGCGAGCCGTCGGCCGGCGGGCCGCCGAGGCGGTGATGATCGGCGACGGGCTGCTGACCGACCTGGCCGCGGCGCACGCAGTCGGGGCGAGGAGCGTCCTGATGCTGACCGGGGTGACGACCCGGGCCCAGCTCGAGGAGCTGCCGGCCTCGCAGCGTCCGGATGCCGTGGCCGCCGATGCGGCCGAGCTGGCCCAGGTCCTGGATCGGCTGGCGCGGTCCTGAGGCCGGCGCCGGGCTCAGCCGGACGGCGCCAGCTCCGGGATCGTCCCGGCCCAGCGGGCGAAGTCCGCCCGCAGCGGGCCGAGGGTCGCCTCGTCGGCAAACGCCGCCTCGAGCGCGTGGCGGTCGATCGCCCACAGCTCGGGCAGGCTCAGGCCGACCTCGCCCAGGGCGCGCAGGTACTCCTCGGAGAGGGTGACGTCCGAGACGGTCGGGTCGTCCGTGGAGAGCGTCACCGGCACGCCGCGCCGGTGGAGCCGGGCGAGCGGGTGGTCGGCCAGCGTGGGCACGACTCCGGCCTGGAGGTTGCTCGTCGGACAGAGGTCGAGCGTCACCCCGCGCGCGATCAGCTCGGCGCACAGGGCGTCGTCGGCGATCGCGCCGGGTCCGTGGGCGATCCGCTCGGGCCGGACGGCCAGGGCGCGACGGACCTGGGCTGCCCCGCCCCACTCGCCGGCATGGACGGTGATCCGCAGGCCGCCGGCGCGGGCCGTCTCGAAGGCGCGCCGGTGGGCGAGCGGGTCGGGATACGCCTCTTCCGGCCCGGCCAGGTCGAAGCCGGTCAGTCCGTGGTCGCGAAACCGGACGGCGGCCCGGGCGACCGCCACGTTCAGGGCCGGGTCGTGCGAGCGGAGGGCGGTGCAGATGAGCCGGACCACGGCTCCCGTCCGGGCGGCAGCCGCCCTCGTGCCGGCCACGACCGCTGCGATCACGTCATCGAGACTGAGCCCGCCGGTCGTGTGCAGAGCGGGCGCCCAGCGGACCTCGGCATAGCGGACCGCGTCGGCGGCCTTCGCCTCGACCAGCTCGACGGCCGCTCGCTCGAGCGCCTCGGCGTCCTGGAGCAGGGCGACGGGGAGGTCGAAGGCGCGCAGGAGCTCGGCCTGGGAGGCGCACCGGTCGGGCCCGACGAGGGCCCGGAACATGCCCCGGAAATCGCCCGGTGCATCGATGCCCCGCGTCCGGGCCAGCTCGAGGGCCGTGGCCGGCCGGAGCGAACCGTCGAGGTGGAGATGGAGCTCCGCCTTCGGCATCGCCTCGACCAGTCGCCGGATCGCGCGGGCCTCGAACGCCCCGGGGGCGAAGGCTCGCCGGCCCCGATCACCCTGTCGAACCATGCCCGGATGCTACGCTGCCCGGGTCAGCCAGGCCAGCCGAGCAGGGGAGCCGAGCGTCATGTCGATCGTCCTTGTCAGCGGCCCGAGCGGGTTCGTCGGCAGCCACGTCCTGCCCGAGCTGATCGCCGGCCAGCACCGGGTCGTGGCCCTCGTCCGCTCCGACCGCGCCGGCGAGCTCGTCCTGCGCCGCCTCGGGCCCGAGGCCCGGGGCGCCGTGGACCTGCGCCGGGGTGACGTCACTCGCTCCGAGACCCTGCCGGCCGCCCTGGCCGGGGTCGAGGCGATCGTCCACCTCGTCGCGATCCCGCGCGACCGGAACGGCGGCGCGGACCTGCGACGGGTCAACACCGAGGGCACGCGGAACATCCTCGAGGCGGCGATGGCCGCTGGCGTTCGACGGTTGGTCCACCTCGGCGGCCTCGGCATCGAGGACGACCCGGGGCTGCACTTCGCGAGCTCGAAGGCCCAGGCCGAGCGCCTCGTCGCGGTCAGCGGCCTGGACTGGACGATCCTGAAGCCCTCGCTCCTGTGGGGCGAGCGCGACGGCTTCTTCAACATCATCGCCGACCTGGTCCGCCGCTCGCCGGGGGTCGTGCCGGTGCCCGGCGACGGCACGGCCCGCTTCCAGCCGCTGGCGGTGGCCGACCTGGCCCGGATCGTCCGGCTCGCGATCGAGCGGCCGGAGACGGTCGGTCGGGCGTACGAGCTCGGGGGCCCGCGCGTCTGGACGTACCGCGAGATCACCCGTGAGGTGATCACCGCCCTGGGCGCGCGGCGGGCGATCGTGCCGCTGCCGGTGCCCCTGATCGCACTCGTGGCCGGGGCCGCCGAACGGCTGGGGCTCCCGTTCCCGGTCGCCACCGACCAGCTCCGCCAGCTGGGCCTGGACAACGTTGGGCCGCTCGACGCGGTCGAGCGCGAGTTCG
>CAYMBB010000170.1:3141-6136 GCA_964388515.1 uncultured Anaerolineaceae bacterium | reverse complement strand
TAAATCCGGACAACGCTTGCCACCTACGTATTACCGCGGCTGCTGGCACGTAGTTAGCCGTGGCTTATTCCTCAGGTACCGTCATCATCGTCCCTGAGAAAAGAGGTTTACAACCCGAAGGCCTTCATCCCTCACGCGGCGTTGCTGCGTCAGGCTTTCGCCCATTGCGCAAAATTCCCGACTGCTGCCTCCCGTAGGAGTCTGGGCCGTGTCTCAGTCCCAGTCTGGGTGATCGTCCTCTCAGACCACCTACCGATCGTCGCCTTGGTGAGCCGTTACCCCACCAACGAGCTAATCGGACGCAGGCCCCTCCCGAAGCGCCTTGCGGCTTTACTGGCGCGAACGAACGCACCACCACATGCGGTATTAGCCACCCTTTCGGGCAGTTATTCCCCACTTCGGGGCAGGTCACCTACGCGTTACTCAGCCGTCCGCCACTAACGATCGGAGCAAGCCCCGATCGTCCGTTCGACTTGCATGTCTCATGCACGCCGCCAGCGTTTATCCTGAGCCAGGATCAAACTCTCCGAAGGAAGCCACGACCTGACGGCCGTGACCTTGGTTCCGAGGGTTTGACCACTCGCACATCCTTACCGGATTTCCTGCCACTCTTCAGTTGTTAAGGTGCAGCGTCGAAGACGCGACCGCCCCATCGGGCAGAGCTTTCATGATGGGGCATCGTGGTCCGGGTGTCAACTGAACCATGCCCCCGGATCGAGGATCTCGACCCGCGCGCCGGACCCCATTGGGCTGGCACGGTCGCGAATACTAGACACCTCCGGCGAGGCTGTCAAACGGCGCCTCACCACGGGTCAGGGCCGGTTGGTCACGTAAGCGGCCGGAGCGTGGCCGAGGCACCAGCCCGGCGATGACCGATCAGCCGACCCACGACACCCGACCTCAGCGGACGTGGATCACCACGCTCGGCTGCGCTGGAGCGGGCGGGTGACGTGGCCCCTCGAACCCAGGGGTCGGGGGCCCCTGATCACGTCCGGGAGCGGCGGGTCGGCCGACCTGATGAGTGACGCGCAACGACCTTCGGGACGGGGCACGAGGGCGAAACCGGGCGACGATTGCCCGGGCCAGCGCCGAGACAGGGCCGCCCATGTGGTCACGATCCCTGAGCCGCTGGCGGGGCTTCGCGGAGGGGCAGTTCGAGCCCGCGCGACCTGGATGTCAGATCGGGCTGCTCTCGACGAGCAGGATGAAGACCGCCCCGCTCAGCCATGCCAAAAGGGCCAACTCGGGCGAGGCGGGGATCCCCAGCGGCCCCGTCAGCACGAGGTAGAGGAGAGCGCCGACGAGCGCCGCGGCCACCGCCTTCGCGAGCCGGAGCAGGACCTCCGCGACAAGGTAGTTCATGCCACCGCTCAGACCGCCCGCCGGCCCTGGAGGGCGCGGATGAGGGTCACTTCGTCGGCGTACTCGAGGTCGCCCCCGACGGGAATCCCGCGCGCGATCCGGGTCACGGCGCCGACGACACCGGCGAGCCGCTCGGCAAGGTACATCGCGGTCGCCTCGCCCTCGAGCGTCGGGTTCGTGGCCAGGATCACCTCCTCGAACGGCGCCCCCTGCCGGGCCGCCTCGTCGGCGCGGCCCAGGAGCTCGCGGATCTTCAACCGCTCGGGACCGATCCCGTCGATCGGCGAGATCGCGCCATGGAGGACGTGGTAGAGCCCCTTGAACTCGGCCGTCCGTTCCAGGGCGAGGACGTCGAGCGGTTCCTCGACGATGCACAGGCGACGCTGGTCGCGTCCGGGATCGCGGCAGATCGGGCACAGCGGAGCGTCGCTGATGTTGAAGCAGCGCTCGCAGAAGACGACCTGGTCCCGAACCGCGACCAGCGCCGCGGCGAGCGCGCGCGCCTCGGTGTCGGGAGCCCGGAGCAGGTGGTAGGTCAGGCGCTGGGCGGTCTTCGGGCCGATGCCCGGCAGCCGGGAGAAGGCTTCGATGAGCCGGGCGACCGGCTCGATCACGGCGCTCGTCACGCGGCCGGCCTCACATGCCCGGCAGGCGCAGGCCGCCGGTCAGCGCGGCCATCCTCGACGCAGCGAGTTCGCGGGAGGCCCGGAGTGCCTCGTTCACGGCGGCCACGACGAGGTCCTGGAGCATCTCGACGTCGGCCGGGTCGACGGCCGACGGGTCGATCGTCAGCGAGACCAGTTCCTGCTGGCCGGTCACGGTGGCCGTCACGACCCCTCCCCCCGCCGAGCCGCTCACGGTCAGGGCCTCGAGCTCCTTCTGGACCCGGACCATCTCCTGCTGCATCTGCTGCGCCATGCGCTGCAGGTTCGCCATCCCCATTCAGCCTCTTCCTCCATCGGCTGGACGACAACGGCCGACTGCCGTCGCTCGCGCGGTCGCGTCAGCGTCCAGTCTGCGCGATGCGCCTGCCCGGCGCATCCGGGGTCGGGCCGGATTCATCCGACCTCGCCGACGTCCACGAGGTCGTCGGCGAAGATCCGGCGCGCCTCGGCGAGCAGGCGTGCTCCCTCGGCGTCCTCCGGCAGCGGGGGCACGAGGTCCAGGTTCGTGGCCACACAGCGCACGTTCACGACTCGGCCGAGGTAGTGTCCGACACCCTCCTCGAGGATCCCTCGCCGCCGCTCGGCGACATCCCGCAGAAACGCCTGGTCTTCGGGAAAACCCAGGGTGACGATGTTGCCGTCGACGGCGATCGGACGACAGGCGGTGATCAACGGCTTCGTCGGCGGGTGGCGGCTGATGTGGGTGACGATGTCCGGCCACCGGCGACGGAGCTCCTCGAGCGGATCGGCGCCCGGTGCGACGGCCTGAGCGGCGCCGGGGCCGACGTCGGGTGTGGCGGCCGCCGACAGGCTGGCTGGGACGGCCGCCGGTCCGGCGCGCCGGCTGCGCGGCACGGCAGCGGCCGTTGGCGCAACGGGCTCACGCCGAGGCGCCGAGGGCGTCGCGGCGGGTTGGGCAGGCAGAGAGGCGTGCGCGCCCCGCGACTCCGGGGTCGGCGCCGGCTCGG
>CAYMBB010000170.1:1423-3041 GCA_964388515.1 uncultured Anaerolineaceae bacterium | reverse complement strand
GCTTCGGGTCGTCGGGCGGGTCGGGCGACGGCGACGACCGGCTCCCGCACGGCGGGAACCGACGCGGCGTCCGCCCCGGGCGAGGCGAACAGCGCCAGCTCGAGCTGGAACCGCAGACCGCCGGGGCCGCCACGCGTCGGATCGATCTGACCGAGACGTCGACCGGCGGAGGCGAGCTGCCCGGCGGAGGCGCGAACCTGCGCCTTCGTCCGACCGGACAGCACGTCGACCAGCGCTCTCCGGATCGTCTCGGCGACCTGGTCCAGGAACGTCCGGAGGTCGCGCCCATGCTCTTCGAGCTCGTCGAGGACGGCGATCCCGGTCAAGACGTCGCCGAGCACGAGGGCGTCCGCGAACCGCTCCACTGATTCGATCTCGGCCAGGCCGAGCAGGTCGCGCACGTGGTCCGCCGTCAAGGGGTCGGCGCCAGAGGCGAGGAGCTGATCGAGCATCGACTCCGCGTCGCGCATGCCGCCGGCGGCGAGCCGGGCCACCAGCCCGAGCGCCTCGGGCTCGGCTGCTCGCCCGTCCGCTTCGAGGATCATCCGCAGCTTGCCCTCGATCTGGGGGACGGTGAGACGCCGGAAGTCGTAGCGCTGCACGCGCGACAGGACAGCCGGCCGGATCTGGCTGGCGTCGGTCGTGCAGAAGACGAACACGACGTGCTCCGGCGGCTCCTCGAGCGACTTGAGCAGCACGTCCCAGCCTTCCTTGATCCGCTGCACCTCGTCCACGATGTAGACCTTGCGGTGGAGGTCCGACGGGGCGGTCAGTGTGCGCGCCAGGAGCTCGCGCATGTCGTCGACCCGGTTGTTCGAGGCGGCGTCCATCTCGATCACATCGAGCGCCCGGCCCTCGCGGATCGCGACGCAGGCCTCGCACCGATCACACGGTTCGCCGTCGCGGAGGTTCGTGCAGTTGAGCGCCTTGGCGATGATCCTCGCCAGCGACGTCTTGCCCGTGCCGCGGGGCCCGACGAACAGGAGGGCATGGGCGACCTGGTTCAGTCGGACCGCGTTCCGGAGGGTGTCGACCACGGCCTCCTGACCGACGATCTGGCCGAACGTCTGGGCGCGCCAGCGGCGGTAGAGGGCCTGGTGCGGAGCTGTCGAGCTCACGGCGCTCCTGGGATCAGGGACGGGAATGGACGGGGAATCGGAGGTCGGGCGTTGCTCCCGGCCGCCCGATGATGGTAGACGATGGCCGTGCACCCTCCGTCGATCTGCGCGCCCCCGCGCCCACCAGGGTCGAGCGGCTCGGACCAGGCCGTTCCGCGGCACCCGGCGAAGATCGCTTAGTGCTGCTTCCTTCCGGACCTGACACGGTTCGCGAGTCGCCGCTGCGCGGGACCCGGCCCTCAACGTCGCTCGAGACGGCAGCTTTCGAGAACGGAGACCTCGGGAGGGAATTCAGCCCTGCTGGAGCGGATTGCAGGTACAGGGCACCGCTAGTTCCCCGCCTAGCACGGCACCCGGATGATAGCAGGGCCGGTCTCGGGGGCGATCCGTCGGGGCGGTCCCGCCGGAGGGGTGGCGGAGAGGGCGGGATTTGAACCCGCGATGGGTTGCCCCATACCGCATTTCCAGTGCGGCGCCCTAGGCCACTAGGCGACCTCTCC
>CAYMBB010000170.1:0-1323 GCA_964388515.1 uncultured Anaerolineaceae bacterium | reverse complement strand
TGGCGGAGAGGGTGGGATTCGAACCCACGGTGCTTTCGCACACCGCTTTTCGAGAGCGGCACCATCAACCACTCGGACACCTCTCCGCCGGAGAGGATACCAAAAGGCGCGCCGTGGACCGGCCGGGGACCGCTCGTGGGCGGCGGGTTGGCGGCGGGTTGGCGGCGGGTCGCTCCAGGGAGGCTGGTTCCGAACAGGCCCGGCCGGGGGTCAGCGCCCGCCGGGAGCGCCGTGCTCGGCCAGCGCAGCCGGTTCGAGCCCGAACAGGTCCTCCGCCTCTCGCCGGCGGATCCCCGACACGACCTGCATCCGGCGCGGCAGGGCCGGGTGCTGGGCGAGCTGGATGACCGTGCCGGCCGCGCCATCGAGCTCGTTGGGAGCGGCGAAGACGAGCGCCTGGACGTCGCTCTCGAGCAGGGCGCCGACGCACATCGCGCACGGTTCGAGGGTGGCGAAGATCGTCGCCTCGCCGAGCTGCGAGGTGCCCAGCTTGCGGGCCGCGTCGCGCAGCGCGACGACGACGGCGTGCGCGGTCGGGTCCTTCGTCTCGTGCACGCGATCGTGGGCCCGGGCAACCATCGCGTCATTGACGACCGCGACCGCCGCCACCGGACGCTCGCCCCGGGCGGCGGCCAGCTGCGCCTCGGCGAGTGCTTCGCCCATGAACAGCTCATAGTTCATGACCCGATGATACAGGGGTCGGCACGTCCTGCCCGCCGAACGGTAGGATTCGGGAACCGACCGCCACGCAGCAGCGGGTTGCGGCCGGTCGGATCACCCACGCGACCAGCGAGGAGGCTGTTCCATGGAACGCAGGCGCCGGATCGGGATCCTCACCGGCGGCGGCGACGTGCCGGGCCTCAATTCGGTCATCAAGAGCGTCGTCTATCGCTCGACCGAGCTCGGCTACGAGGTCATCGGCATCCGGCGCGGCTGGGAGGGCCTGACCCACATGCGCCCGGGCCCCGAGCTCGACCCCGAGTACCTGATGAAGCTCGACCGGATCAACACCCGGACGATCGACCGCACCGGGGGCACGGTCCTGCACACCTCACGCACGAACCCGCGCAAGATGCGGTCGCGGACGCTCCCCGGCTGGCTGCCCGCCGAGCGGGCCGAGACGTTCCGCAAGGGCGAGGACGTGTTCGACCTGACGCCGCTCGTGCTGGGCAACATCGAGTCGCTCGGGCTCGACTACCTGGTGACGATCGGGGGCGACGACACGCTGAGCTTCTCGCGCGTGCTCGTCGACGAGGGCGTGCCGCTGATCGCGATCCCGAAGACGATGGACAACGACGTCCAGGGCACCGAGTACTGCATCGG
>CAYMBB010000169.1:0-6237 GCA_964388515.1 uncultured Anaerolineaceae bacterium | reverse complement strand
CCCGCCGCCGACGATCCCCCGCTGGCCGAAGACCCGCCCGAGGGCCCGCGTCGGCCGACTGTCGCGGACCCCGGCGACCGCGTCGAGCGCCTCGGGCAGGGTTGGCTCGTCGATCCCCTCGACCTCGATCTCGAGCTCGGCCAGGGCCGGCTCGCCGGGGATCCGCCGGACTGTCGAGAGCGTCCGGATCGTGCCGCCGGCGGCCGCGATCCGGGTCGCGATGGCCGGGATCGCGTCGGGCGTGTCGTCGTGGTCGACCCGGACGGCGACCGTCGCGGCGGCCGGGGCGCGTCCTTTCGGCATCGTCGTCGCGTCCGTCAGCCGGTGACGTCGATGCCGCGGTCCGCCAGCCCGCGCTGGACGTCCGGCAGCCGCTCGGGGACGAGGCCGCCGGTCGGGTCGTGCTCCTCGTAGGCCAGGCCGAGGGCCTCGAACGCCAGGCGGGTCGTGGCCGGATCGCTCGTGGTCAGCATCAACGCCCCGTCGGTGTCCTCGGCCACGCCGACGATCCCGGTGATGTTCACTCCGCGCTCGCCGAGCGCGGTCGCGACCCGGGCCAGCGAACCCGGCCGATCCTCGAGCTGGACCGTGAACCAGACCGTCACGACGTCACCTCCTTGGGCGCTAGGGTACCCGGCCGTCTGCTGGCCTGCCCGGCGGCCTGCCCGGCGGCCCCCGGCTCAGGGCCCCGGGTCAGGGCCCCGGGGCGGGCTCGGCGGTCTCGCCGAGGTGGTTGCGTCGGGCGAACTCGCGCATGATCCGGCAGACCTCGGCCGGATCGTCGGTCAGGTGGAAGAGGTGGAGGTCCGACTCGGCGATCGCACCGGCCGCGAGCTGCGTGCCGCGCATCCAGTCGAGGAGGCCGCGCCAGTACCCGGTCCCGACCAGCACGACCGGGAAGTGCTCGATCTTGCCGGTCTGGATCAGGGTCAACGCCTCGAACAGCTCGTCGAGCGTGCCAAATCCGCCGGGCAGGATGACGAAGCCGTCGGCGTACTTGACGAACATCGTCTTGCGGGCGAAGAAGTAGCGGAACTCGATCCCCATGTCGACGTGGGCGTTGAGCGCCTGCTCGTGGGGCAGCTCGATGTTCAGCCCGATCGACAGCCCGCCACCCTCCTGGCAGCCGAGGTTGGCCGCCTCCATGATCCCCGGGCCACCGCCGGTGATCACGGCGAAGCCGTCGGCTGCGAGCAGGCGGCCGATCTCCCGGGCGAGCTCGTAGGCAGGCTCACCGGGCTGGGCGCGCGCCGAGCCGAAGACCGTGACGGCCCGCCCGATGCCCGCCAGGGCATCGAACCCGTCCACGAACTCGGACAGGATGCGCAGGGCCCGCCACGGGTCGCTGTCGAGGAAGGCCGGCCGGACCTGGCGACGGAGGAGCTTCTGGTCCTCGGTCGCCAGGCTGGACCCGAGGTGTTCGGCCGCCGCCGGGGCGAGGACGACCCGGCCGACCCGTCGGGCCTGGCGGCGGTTCGTGCGTTGCTTGTCCATCACACTCCTCGCGGCGAGCTGGAGGGTCCGCCTAGCATGCCACCGCCCACGATCGCCTGCAGCTGGCCGTCAGCCCCCGATCGCCCCCGGCCGGGCCGTCCAGCGCTTCCAGGTCGCCTCGTCGCGCCCGGCGGTCACCTCGTTGCCGAAACGGACGAGCGGCAGGCGCAGGAGCCGGCCATCGGCCAGCAGCCGGCCAGCGAGCTCGTCGTCGTCCATCCGCAGGTAGCCCAGCCCGGCCTCGCGCCAGGCGCGCCCCTCGGTGTCGGCCAGGGCCCGGGCCCCAAGTCGCTCGACGAACCGGCGCAGCTCGCCGGCCGCGATCGGGCGCCGGCGCAGGTCGACGAAGTGGATCGCGATCCGGCGCTCCTTGAAGAAGCGGAGGGCGGCGCGCGTCGGCTGCGAATCCTCGAGGCCGAAGACCTGGACGGCGGGACCGGAGGGCGTGACTGGCATCAACCCGCCGGCAGGGCTACCTCGATCCGGCCCTCGACGATCCGGACCGGGTAGTAGCGGAAGCGGCGGACACGGGTCAGGCGGCGGGCCTCCGTCTTCACGCCCGGCGGGTCGGGCTTCGGTTCGCGCCCGGGCGGCGTCCAGGCCGGGTGGATGACGCCGTCCGGGTCGAGGCCGCCGGTCGTCGGCATCCGGACCGGATCGCCGGTGCACAGGTCGAAACGGCCGGCGTGGAGCGGACAGGCCACGACACAGCCGTCCAGCTCGCCGAGCGAGAGCGGCGCCGCCATGTGCGGGCAGCGATCGTCGACGGCGACGATGCCGGCCGGGGTGTGGGCGAGCAGCACGTCGAGGTCGCCCCGGGTCACCCGGCGCATCGAGCCGGGCGGCAGGTCCGCCAGCTCGAGCAGCGTTTCGAAGACGGGGCCGGCGGCCGTGCCGGTCCCGGGCGCCTGGAGTCGGGCGGGCCAGGGGGCCGGGCGGGCCGCAGCGACGTCGCCTGGTCGTGAGGCGGGCTCGGGCTCGAGGGGCTCGTCCATGACCGCGAATCCTACCCCACCGCGCCCCGGCCCGGCCCCGGCCCAACCCCGGCCCGGCTCCGGTCCGGACCCGGTCCGGACCCGGTCCGGCGGCCTGCCTGGCGGAGCCGTCTCAATCCGCGATCGTCGCCTCCGCCAGCGCCGGCTGGGGCTTCGTGCCCGGCGCGGCCTGCGGTCCGAGCGTCGAGCGGAGCGGCAGCTCGGCCATGAACAGGGACGTCCCGATCGCCAGGACCCCGGTGACGACGCCGATGAAGAAGACGTCCGAGACGGCCAGGCTGAACGCGTTCCAGAAGGCGTGGTCGAACTGCGAGACGAACGGGGCGAAGAGGGCCTGTACGGCCGCCTGGGCCTGGGCCGGGACCTGGCCGGCGACGACGTCGGCGAGCGCCTTGCCGAAGCTCTGGCCCACACCGGTCAGGTTGTTCAGGTCGAGCCCGCCCGCGCCCGCGCTCCCCGCGCCGCCACCGACCGCACCGAGGTTGCCGGCCAGCTGGCCGAACGACCCCTGGAGCTGCGGGGGAAGGGTGGCCTCCATGTTCCGGAGCACCGGCTGGAGCTGGCCGGGCAACTCGTCCCTGAGGGCCGTGCCGAAGACCGTCCCGGCGATCGCGAGCCCGACCGAACCCCCGATCTGGCGGAAGAAGGTGAGGTTGGAGGTCGCGACACCGAGCTTGGCGAACGGGACCGCGTTCTGGACGATGATCGTGAACACGGCCATCGTGGGGCCGAGCCCGACGCCGGCGACGAACATCCAGGCCCACAGGAGCGGCAGCTGGGTGTTGGCCCGGAGCTGGGTCATCAGGAGCAGGCCGACGGTCATCGTCGCGATGGCCACGATCACGAGTGCCTTGTACCGGCGCGTCCGGGCCACGACCTGGCCGGAGATGATCGAGCTGCCGATCAGCCCGAGCAGGAGCGGGAACATCTGGTAGCCGGAGGCCGTGGCGCTCGAGCCCTGGACGACCTGGTACCAGCGGGGCAGGAAGAGCGTCGCGGCGAAGAAGCCGAAGCTGACCAGGAACGTGGTCGCGATCGACGAGGCGTACGTCCGGTTGCGGAAGAGGTCGAGCGGGACGATCGGCTCCTTCGCCCGGGCCTCGATCGCCACGAAGACGGCCAGGATCGCCAGGCTGAGCGCGATCAGGCCCCCGACCGAGGCGTCGGTCCATTCGCCGGTCTGCTTGTTCGTCAGCCCGATCAGGAGCATCGAGATGCCGACGATGAACACGAGCCCGCCGAGGATGTCGAAGTCGTGCGTGGCGCCGGGCCGCTTGACGTTCGGCAGCAGGCGCCAGATCACGTAGAGCGAGACGAACCCGATCGGGAGGTTGACGTAGAAGACCCAGTGCCAGCTGATCACGTCAGTCAGGAAGCCGCCGAGGGCCGGCCCGACGAGGAACGAGATGCCGAACACGGCGCCGAACAGGCCCTGGTACTTGCCTCGCTCGGCGGGCGTGAACAGGTCACCGATCACCGCCAGCGAGATCGGAAAGAGCGCGCCCGCGCCGAGGCCCTGGATGCCCCGGAAGAGGATCAGCTGCCACATCGCCTGGCTGATGCCCGAGAGGGCCGAACCGGCCAGGAAGAGGCTGATGCCGATGATCAGCATCGGCTTGCGCCCATAGAGGTCCGAGAGCATGCCGTAGAAGGGGACGGTGATCGTGCTCGTGAGCAGGTAGGCGGTGACGACCCAGGTGTAGTAGTCGTTGCCGCCAAGGTCGGTGACGATCCGGGGCAGGGCCGTCCCGACGATCGTCTGGTCGAGCGCTCCCAGGAACAGCCCGAGCATCACCGCGGCGAGGATCTCGAACTTCGCCCGGCGACTCAGGCCCAGGGCCGGGTCGTCGGCCAGGGTTGGCATCACGGCATCCCCCGCGTCGGGGGTCAGGTCTTCGATCATCGGGCGGGGGTCTCCTCGTTCGTGCTCGCTCCCGCCGTGCGGGACGCGTGGTGGCAGGTGGCCGATCCGGTGCCGGCCGAGAGTTCGGTCATCAGGACGTTCCGGATGTCGGTGATCGAGCGGGCGAGCCGGCCGAGCTGCTCGTCGTCGAGACGGGCGAGCACGGTTTCCATGAGGTCGCTGCGAAGGACCTCGATCTCGCGCAGGACGGCGATGCCGCGGGCGGTCGGGCGGACGTGGACGACCCGTCGATCGTCGGTCAGCCGGACGCGTTCGACGAGCCCGCGCTCCTCCATCCGGTCGATCAGCCCGGTGGCGTTCGACATCGACACCCCGACCAGCTCGGCGATCCGGTTCATCGCCAGTTCGCCGTGCTCCTCGAGGTGCCACAGGATGTGCAGGTGGGTCATGCTCACGCCCTGGCGCACGAGCCGTTCGGCGCCGGCGCACCGGATGTGGCGAACGGCGATCTCGAATTCGGCGATGATGCGCGCGATGAGCTCGCGGTCCGCCAGCCGGCCCGGCGTCGCGCCGTCCGGCCTGGAGTCGCCTCCTGCCGGCTCGGTCGACCCGGTGGCGGGGAGGTCGAGATTCATCGGCCCGCTGCCAACAGTTCGCATGACGTGAACTATTCTATGCAGCCGAATCATCCTGTCAACCAGAAGCACCGGCGGTCGGGCGCGCGGGGAGATCGAGGCCGGTCGACCGGCGCGCAGGTCGACCGCCACGCCGGAGGAAGGCGCCGATGCGCTTCGCACTGATGACCGAACCCCAGCAGGGGATGAGCTACGCCGACCAGGTCGCGATCGCCCGGCGGGCCGAGGCGGCCGGCTTCGAGACCTTCTTTCGCTCCGACCACTACGGCAGCTTTCCGGGGCCCGCCGACCGCCCGACCACCGACGCCTGGACGGTCCTCGCCGGACTCGCCCGCGACACCGAGCAGATCCGCCTCGGTGTGCTCGTCTCGCCGGTCACCTACCGTCTGCCGGGCGTCCTGGCCAAGATCGCCACGACCGTCGACGAGATGAGTGGCGGCCGGGTCGAGTTCGGGCTCGGCGCGGGCTGGCACGAGGAGGAGCATCGGCGCCACGGGATCCCGTTCCCGCCGATCGCCGAGCGGGCGGAGATGCTCGAGGAGCAGCTCGAGATCATCCACGGGCTATGGGAGGGCGGCGATGGCTGGTCGTTCCAGGGCCGCCACTATCGGGTCGAGGGAGCGCGGTTCGTTCCCCGGCCGATCGGCCGCACCGGGCCCGGCCGGCCGCGCCTGATCGTGGGCGGGGAGGGGAGCCCGCGCTCGCTGCGGATCGCCGCCCGCTACGCCGACGAGTTCAACATCACCAGCTCCGAGCCTGACCGGGTGGCCGAGCGCTTCGCCCGCCTCGATGACGCTTGCCGGGCGATCGGCCGCGAGCCGGCGTCGATCGGGCGCTCGGCGATGGTCGGGGTGCTCGTCGGGGCCGACGAGGCCGAGGTGGCGGCCCGGACGCGGGCCCTGCTCGATCTGATCGGGTCGGACGCGAAGGCCGAGGAGTGGATCGCCGAGCGTCGCCGGCGCTGGATCATCGGCACGCCGGGCGAGGCGCGGGCCGCGATCGGGCGCTACGCCGACGCGGGCTGCGAGCGGCTGATGCTCCAGGACATGCTGCCCTGGGACCTCGAGATGGTCGACCTGCTCGGTCGGGAGGTCGTCGGGCGGGTCTGAGCGGCCAGGGCGGACGGCCTGCCCGGCCAGGAGGTCGTCGGGCGGGTCTGACCGCGTCAGACCGACGGCCTGCCCGCGACGTCCGGGGCGTCCGGTCTGCTCGACCTTCCCGTCTACTCAGCCGCCTCGGCCGCCTCGCG
>CAYMBB010000168.1:1361-6249 GCA_964388515.1 uncultured Anaerolineaceae bacterium | reverse complement strand
CGGTCCGGACGACGGCGGCGCCCGGCGCGGACCCGACGCTGCCGGGCGCGAACGCGGCGCCGCCGCCGGCCGCAACGGCCACGACCGGCCCGCGACGAGCCCGGCAGGGGAGGGGAGCGTCCGGCTCTCGGGCCGGACCCGGGGCAACAAGCTCGTCCACCTCGTCGGCGACCCGGGCCTCGTCGGGCACCTCGTCAGTGTCCGGGTCGAGCACGCCGGGCCGTACAGCCTCCGCGGCCGGCTCGTCGGCGGGGCAGGGGAGAGCGCGCCCTGAGCGCACCGCCACTCGTCGTCATCGCCGGTCCGACCGCCACGGGCAAGACCGGGCTCTCGCTCGACCTCGCCGCCGCGCTCGGCCGCGAGGGCCGGCCGGTCGAGATCATCTCGGCCGACTCGCGCCAGGTCTACCGCGGCCTCGACATCGGGACGGCCAAGGTCGGCCCGGCGGAGCGGGCAAGGATCCCCCACCACGGCCTCGACCTGGTCGAGCCCGACGAGCCGTTCAGCGTCGCCGACTACGTCCGCCACGCCGAGGCTGCGCTGGCCGGGATCGCCGCCCGCGGCGGCATCGCGCTCCTCGTCGGGGGGACCGGACTCTACCTCCGGGCGGTCGCCCGCGGGCTGGCCCTCGACGCCCACCCGGCGGACCCCGCGCTTCGGGCCCGGCTCGAGGCCGACCTCGCGGCCGACGGCCCGGCCGCGCTCGTCGAGCGCCTCGAGCGCTTCGCCCCGCAGCTCGCCGCGAGCGTCGACCTGCGCAACCCCCGGCGCGTCGTGCGGGCGCTCGAGATCGCGCTCCTTGCCGGCGACCGGCCCCGCCCGAGCCCGCGCGGCTACCCGGGCCCGAGCCTCTGGCTCGGCCTCGACCTCGACCGCCAGGCGCACCGGCAGCGGATCCTCGAGCGGGCGCGCGAGCAGTTCGCGGCCGGCCTGCTCGAGGAGGCGGCCGACCTGCGCCGGCGATTCGACCCGGACCTGCCCGCCTTCTCGGCGATCGGCTACCGCGAGGCGTGGGCTGTCCTCGACGGGCAGCTGACCCTCGAGGCAGCGATCGAGCTCGACGCGGCGCGCAACGTCGCCTTCGCCCGCCGCCAGCGGACCTGGTTCCGGGCCGAGCCCGGCATCGAGTGGCTCGCGCCCGACGGCGACCTCGTCGCCGACGCCCTCGAGCGCGCCCGCCGGTTGCTCGATCCAGCCGGGGTATCCTGACCCCATGCCCAGACCCCCGCTCGACGTCGCACCCCCGGCCGAGAAGGCGTTCCTGATCGCCGTCGACACCGGCGACGACCCCGGCTGGACGGCCGAGGACTCGCTCGCCGAGCTGGCCAGCCTGGCCGCGACCGCCGGCGCCGAGGTCGTCGGGGCCGAGTGGCAGAACCGCCGTCACGTCGACCCGAACTGGTACATCGGCAAGGGCAAGGCCGAGGAGCTCGTGGCCGCCAAGAGCGAGACCGGGTTCGACCTCCTGATCGCCGACGACGAGCTGAGTCCGGCCCAGCAGAAGTCGCTCGAGACCCTGCTCAAGGTGAAGGTGATCGATCGCAGCCGGCTGATCCTCGACATCTTCGCCCAGCACGCCCGGACCCACGAGGGCCGCCTCCAGGTCGAGCTCGCCCAGCTCGAGTACCAGCTGCCGCGCCTGACCCGGCTGTGGACCCACCTGTCGCGGACCGGGGGCGGGATCGGCACCCGCGGCCCGGGCGAAGCGCAGCTCGAGACCGACCGGCGGATCATCCGCGAGCGGATCAAGAGGATGCGCGAGCGGGTCGAGCAGGTCCGCCAGCAGCGGGCAACCGCCTCGCGCAGCCGCGACCGGCGGCTCGTGCCGACGGTCTCGATCGTGGGCTACACGAACGCCGGCAAGTCGTCGCTGCTCAACGCCCTCGTCGGCAGCGAGGTCGTCCGGGCCGAGGACCGGCTGTTCGCCACGCTCGATCCGACGAGCCGCCAGGTGAAGCTCGGCGAGGGCCAGACGGTGATCGTCACCGACACCGTCGGTTTCATCCACAAGCTGCCCCACCAGCTCGTCGACGCGTTCCGGGCGACGCTCGAGGAGGTGACCCGGGCGGACATCCTGCTCGAGGTCGTCGACGCCGCCGATCCGCACCTCCCCGAGCACCGGGTCACCGTCCAGACCGTCCTCGACGAGCTCGGGGCAGGGGAGAAGCCCCGCGTCGTCGCGTTCAACAAGGCGGACCTCCTCGACCGCTCGGCCCGCAACGGCGAGACGCCGGCCCCGATCATCGCCGGGGCAGTCCTCGTCAGCGCCCGGACCGGCTACGGGATCGAGGCCCTGAAGGCCGAGATCGCGGCCCTCCTCGCCTCGCTCTGGGTGGCGGTGGACGTCGCGCTGCCGTACGCCGCCGGCGAGCTGCTCGCCCGGGTTCGCGAGCGGGGCACGGTCGAGCTCGAGTACCGCGAGCGGGACGTCCGGGTCCACGGCCGGATCGCGCCCTCGCTCGCCGGCGAGCTCGAGGCGGCGGCCGCCGCGTGGACCGAAACGTTGCGCGAGCTGCGGGCCGAGGCCGCCGCCGGCTCGTGATGGCCGTGGGCGCCGTACCATTGCCGTGGGCACCGGGACCCTTGTGGGAATCCGGTGGACAACGCTCGTCAGACGGCGCGAGGAACTCGAAAACTCGTGGATAACCTGGTGGCGCACGGCGCCGAGGGCGGGGTAGAGTAGCTCTTGCCCGAAGGGGCCAAGGGACTGGAAAAGACGCCACCGGTGCTTGCATCAGCGGTGTCGGAGTACGGACCGGCGGTTCCTTCGGGCGTTTCGTTGCCCGCCGGACGCCGGCGCTGGCTCGGGGCGGCCGTCCGGAGCCGGAGAAGGGGCGACGACGATGGCGACCCGACCGCCGGCCGAGAAGGGGCGCGGCGCCGGCAGACAGCTGGCCGGGGATGACCGCGGCGCCGGCGGCCCCGAGGGCGAACCGGCCGGCCGCCTCGAGGGTGAGCCTGCTGAGCGCCCGGTCCAGCTCCTGCCCGTCCGCCAGCTCGTCCAGCTCTCCCTCTACTGGTTCGGCCTGACCGTCGTCTGGGCGGGCTGGGAGATCCTCGGTCAGGAGCGGATCGAGGAGTTCTTCGACCCGACGAGCGCCCCTGCCGCGCTCGGGGCGATGGAGGCGATCGCGGTCATCATGGCGATCACCGTCCAGCCCACCGTCGGCGCGATCAGCGACTACACGATCAGCCGCTGGGGGCGGCGAAAGCCCTACATCTTCGTCGGCACGGCCCTCGACGCTTTCTTCCTGCTCGCAATCGCCCTGAGTGCCTCGGCTCCGGCCTTCTTCATCGCCCTCCTTGGGCTCCAGTTCTCGTCGAACTTCGCCCAGGGCCCGTTCCAGGGCTACGTCCCGGACCTCGTCCCCGAGCCCCAGGTCGGGCTTGCCAGCGGGCTGGCCGGTCTGGCCCAGGTGTTCGGCAACATCGCCGGCACGGTGATCGTCGTCGGCGGATTCGTCCTGTTCAACGACTACTTCTGGCCGACGATCGCGCTCGGCCTCGTCGAGCTGGCAACGATGCTGGGCACCGTGCGCTGGGTGCGCGAGGGGCACTCGGCCAGACCGCGGGAGGGGAAGCCGTGGGTCGTGATCGCGCGCGAGGCCTGGGCGACCGACGTCCTGCGCGAACGAGACTACGTCTGGCTGGTCGGGTCGCGCTTCTTCTTCCTGACCGGGGCAGGGATGCTGATCAATACCCAGGTCTTCTACCTCGAGCGCTCGCTCGGCCTCCAGGGCGACGAGAAGGCCTTCTGGATCGGCATCTCGACCGTCGTCTTCGGGCTGACCGCGCTCGTCGTCACCGTCCCTTCGGCCCGTGTTTCCGATCGGGTCGGGCGCAAGCCGGTGATCTGGAGCGCCTGCCTGATGGGTGGTCTCGGACTCGGCCTGGTCGCGATCGCCCCGGGCATCCCGCTCGTCCTGCCCGGGGTGACCCTGCTCGCCGCCGCGGCCGGGGTCTTCCTGGCCGTCGACTGGGCGTTCATGACCGACGTCATCCCGAAGATCGCCGCCGGCCGGTACATGGGCCTGAGCAACGTCGCGACCGCCTCGGCCACCGCCGTCGCGCCGGCGCTCGGCGGAGCGGTCATCTCGCTCACGACCATCCCCTTCGGCCCGGCCGCTGGCCCGCGCCTGGCCGAGGCAATCGGCGTCGTCCTGTTCGCCGTCGCGGCTCTCCTGCTCCGCCCGGTCCACGATCGGGTCCACGATCGCACGACCCGAGGGACGACCCGACGACCGCCGACCGGCTACCCTGTCTCGTGACAGGAGGAACTTCGATGACCGGTTCGCGACGCTCCCTGGCCAACCTGCTCGGCGTTCCGGTGCTCGCGCTCGCCGTCGGGGGGTGCGCCGCACCCGGAGGAGCCACGTCCGGCCCCGGCTCGACCGTGCCCAGCCAGGCAGCAACGGCCTCGCCGCCGTCGGCCTCGCCGGCTGCCGGGGGATCGGTCGCCACGGCCTGCGTCACGGCCCACCTCGCGGCGCGGATCACCCGGTGGGAGGGGGCGGCAGGGCACCGGATCGCGACCGTCGAGCTGCGCAACACCGGCCCCGAACCGTGCGCGGTCCCGGCGCTCATGCAGCCCCAGCTCGTGGACGCGACCGGCGCCGTCTTGATCGAGGGGGCGCCGCCCCAGGCGCCGGGGACCGTGACCGTGCCGGCCGGGGGAACGCTCACGACGCTCGTCCAGGACGGCAACTACTGCAGGCCGGCCCCGCTTGAACCGGTCACCATCGCCTTCATCCTGCCCTCGGGCGCCGGCCGGATCGTCGCCGCCAACGAGTCGACGACCGGCCTGAGCGGGGTCCCGCCCTGTTCGGGCGACCCTGGCTCGAACGCGCCGGGCGACATCGAGATGCAGCCCTGGCGGGCCTGAGCGCCG
>CAYMBB010000168.1:0-1261 GCA_964388515.1 uncultured Anaerolineaceae bacterium | reverse complement strand
TGCCCTCTGGTAGCATCGCCGGCACCATGCGCCCGCATCGCTCGCGGCTCCCGGGCGTCGTCGCGCTCCTCGTCGCCGTGGCGGTCCTTCCGCTCGCGCCGAGCGTCGCCTCGGCGGACTCCGACTACGCCGCCAACTGCTCCGTCAACCTCCGAGCGTCGCCCTCGACATCGGCCTCGGTCCTGGCCGTCATCCCGACCGGAACCGTGATCACCACCAGCGGCACGGTCGCGGGGGACGCGTGGTCGGCCACGTGCGTGACGCCGGTCACGGGGAACACCTGGTACACGGTCACTGCCGTCAACGGCACGAGTGTCTCGTCGCTCTACGGCGCAGGCGTCGCGTACGCGGCGACCGGCCTCTTCCAGCCGTCGAGCTCGCCGCAGCCGTCGAGCTCCCCCCAGCCCTCTGACAGCCCCCCGCCGTCGGCCACGCCGCAACCATCTGCCACGCCGCCGCCGGGGCCCGTGCTCGAGGGGATCGACGTCAGCCACTGGCAGGGGGCGATCGACTGGTCGCAGGTGGCCGGTTCGGGCAAGCGGTTCGTGATCATGAAGGCGACCCAGGGCCAGTCGTTCCTCGACCCGATGTACGCGGCCAATCACGCCGGCGCCCGGGCGGCCGGGCTGATGGTGGGCGCCTATCATTTCGCGACCCCCTCGAGCGATCCCAACGATCCCATCCTCGAGGCCGACTGGTACGTCGCGAATGCCGGGCTGCTTCCGGGCGACCTCGTTCCAGCCCTCGACCTCGAACAGAACGGCGGACTGTCGCCCAGCGCCCTCCAGGCCTGGGTCAGCGCCTGGCTGGCCGAGGTCTATGCCAGGCTGGGGGTCCGGCCGATGATCTACACCAGCCCGAACTTCTGGAAGAACTCGATGGGCGACACGACGATGTTCGCCGACCAGGGCTACGCGGTCCTGTGGGTCGCCCACTGGTTCGTGACCAGCCCGACCGTCCCTGCCAGCAACTGGGGCGGGCGCGGCTGGACGTTCTGGCAATACGACGACTGCGGCTCGGTGCCGGGCATCGGTGGATGCGTCGACCTCGATCGCTACAACGGCCTCGACCTGACCCCGGTCACGTTCAACTATGCCGCCCTGCCGCCGAACCCGCCGCCGATCGTGGTCGGGATCGAACCCGCCGGCGCGCCGGCCGGCAGCGGCGATCTGACCGTCTCGATCCAGGGCGCGAACTTCGCCTCCGGCGTGTCGGCCGCCTACTGGAGCGGCACGGCCCTGGCCACGACCTACGTCTCGCC
>CAYMBB010000167.1:0-6269 GCA_964388515.1 uncultured Anaerolineaceae bacterium | reverse complement strand
CCATGCAGGAGGTCGCCGGCGGTCACGCCCGTCGCGGCGAAGACGAGGTTCTCGCCCGAGGCGAGCTCCTCGGTCGTGTACACGTGGTCGTCGTCGGCGATCCCCATCCGGGCCGCCCGGGCCCGCTCCTCGTCGTTGCGGAACCGGAAGCGGGCCTGGATCTCGCCCCCCAGGCAGCGCAGGGCGGCGGCCGTCAGGACGCCCTCGGGCGCTCCGCCAATCCCCATCACGGCGTGGACGCCGGTCCCCGACACGGCGCAGCTGATCGCCGCGGAGAGGTCGCCGTCGCTGATCAGCTTGATCCGGGCGCCAGCGGCCCGGACCTCGGCGATCAGCTCCTCGTGACGTGGTCGATCGAGGATCACGACCGTGATGTCGTTCACGTTCCGGCCGAGCGCGGTCGCGATCCGGTGCACGTTCTCGGTCGGCGAGAGGCGGATGTCGACCTTGCCGGCCGCGATCGGGCCGACGCACAGCTTGTCGAAGTAGGTGTCCGGGGCGTGGAGCAGGCCGCCCCGCTCCGAGGCCGCGAGGACCGTGATCGCGTTCCCCTGGCCGTGGGCGACGAGGTTCGTCCCCTCGAGCGGATCGACCGCGATGTCGATCTCGGGCAGCGAGCTCTCGCCCTCGCCGGCGCTGCCGGGCCGTCCGACCTGCTCGCCGATGTAGAGCATCGGTGCCTCGTCGCGCTCGCCCTCGCCGATCACGATCGTGCCGGACATGTCGATCTCGTCCATCGTCCGGCGCATCGCCTCGGTCGCCGCCTGGTCGGCGCCCATCCGGTCGCCGCGGCCCATGAACCGGGCCGAGGCGATCGCCGCCGCCTCGGTCACCCTGACCATCTCGAGCGCGAGAAGCTGTTCCATCGGGACCTCCTCGGGCGGTTCGCGCGCTCGGGCGCTCTGCCTCAGTGGCGGAAGTGACGTCGGCCGGTGAAGACCATCGCCAAGTGGTGACGATCGGCGACCTCGATCGCCATCTCGTCCCGGATCGAGCCGCCGGGCTGGATGATCGCGGTCACCCCGGCCTGGGCGGCGAGCGCGATCCCGTCGGGGAAGGGGAAGTAGGCGTCGCTGGCCATGACCGCCAGCTTCGCCCGCTCGCCGGCCCGCCGGAGCGCGATCTCGACCGACACCTGGCGGCTGGCCTGGGCGGCGCCGATGCCGACCGTGGCTGCGTTCCGGGCCAGAACGATCGCGTTCGAGCGGACGTGGCGCACGGCGCGCCAGGCGAACAGGAGGTCGGTCAGCTCCTCGAGGGTCGGTCGCCGGCGGGTCACGACCTTGAGCTGGCTCTTGTCGAGCGCGAGCTCGTCCAGGGTCTCGACCAGCAGGCCCCCGGCGACGCGCTTGAAGTCGAGCGAGGCGATCCCGTAGTCGCGCATCCCTTCGGTCGGGTCCGGCGGCACGGCCAGGAGCTCGAGCCCGGCCTTCTGACGCAGGATGCCGAGCGCCGCCTCGCTGTACGAGGGCGCGATCACCGCCTCGTACGAGTTGGCCGCGATCTCCCGGGCGGTCGCGTCGTCGAGCGGGCGGTTGACCCCCACGATCCCGCCGAAGGCCGCCACCGGGTCGGTGTCGAGCGCCTTGCGGTAGGCCTCGACGAGCTCGTTGTTGGAGGCCAGGCCGACCGGGTCGGTGTGCTTGACGATCGCCACCGTGGGCGCCGTGTAGTCACTCGCCATCCGGTACGCCGCGTCGAGGTCGAGCAGGTTGTTGAAGCTCGGCCGGGCGCCGTGGAGCTGGGTGGCGTCGGCCAGCGATCCGCTGCGGTGGGTCGTTTCGCGGTAGAGGGCCGCCCGCTGATGCGGGTTCTCGCCGTAGCGCAGGTCCTCGACTTTCTCCAGGACGAGCGCCAGCCGCGACGGGAAGAGCTCGCCCGAGACCTGGTTCAGGTAGGCCGCGATCTCGGCGTGATAGGCCGCCACGACACCGAACGCCTCGGCGGCCAGCAGCTGGCGGAACTCGGCCGAGACCTGGCCGCGTTCCCGGAGCTCGCGGATCACCCGCGGGTAGTGGCGCGGGCTGGCGACCGCGGTCACCCCGGCGTAGTTTCGGGCGGCCGCGCCGAGCAGGGCCGCCCCGCCGACGTCGATCATCTCGATCGCCTCGTTGATCCCGACCAGCCGCGCGCCGACCTCGGGGGCGAACGGGCGAACGTTGACCACGACGATGTCGAGCAGCCCGATCCCGTGCTCGGCCAGCTCGGCGAGCTGCTCGGGGACGTCGCGTCGGGCGAGGATGCCGGCATAGACGGCCGGGTGGAAGGTCTTGACCTGGCCGCCGACGAGGGGCGGGACCTGGGTGAGCTCGGAGACGGAGGACGCCTCGACCCCGTCGGCGGCGAGGTGGTCGCGCGTCCCGTCGGTCGCGAACAGCTCCACGCCGAGGGCCTGCAGGTCGCGGGCAAAGGCGGAGATCCCGTCGCGGTTGGCCACTGAGAGCAGGGCTCGCACCCGGGGCTTCCCTCCATCACGACGGCCACATCACCGCGGCCGAGCTACGTCAGCGTGCTCGCGTGGCAGCGTGAACGCCCTGCCCCGGCGGGGATCCCGATCTCCGGCGGTACACCTGGGCTGGCCGGGGCAGCGCCGCCCTTGTGGCTTCGAGTATAGCGCCGGGCGTGGCATACTCGGACCCCACCGTCCGCCCCGGTCCGCGGCCGGTTCCGGTCGCTCATCGCCTTGGAGATCGCTCGTGAAGCTCGCGCCCTGGGAGTACCTGTTCACGGCCTTCAACAGCCGGAACTTCCACGACCTCTTCTATCCCACCTGGATCGCCGCCCTGGTCTTCCTGGTCGTGCTCGTCGTCCTGTACAACGTGCGGACCCGGCAGCTGCGCCGGCACCCGCCCTACCTCGACCTGTACGAGTGGCTGCTCTGGACCGGCGTGATCATGTTCGGGCTGCTCCTGGTCTACGCGGTCTTCGTCTTCGACTTCATCTTCGTCCTGGCCACGATCGCCATCGGCTGCGCGGTCTTCGTCTGGATCCGGTTCGTGCGCTTCCCGCCGATCCTCGCCGCGTACGAGACGAAGCTGGCCAGGGAGCGCTACCTGAGCCGCCTGAAGTACGCCAGGCCGGAGGCGACGATCCGCTCGAAGGCCTCGAAGCGGAACCGCCGCCGACGCTAGCGGCGCGCTCCCCCGGGCGGTCGACGAGCCGGGAGGCAGGCGATGGAGATCCGTCGCTTCGGGGTCGGGCACCGGCGGCCGGACGGTCCGCCCCGCAGCCGCGGGGTCTACGGCCAGGTGATCCACAGTGACGGACGCGGGGTCGTCAGCGAGCTGGCCTTCGGGCGTCGGGCGGTCGTCGAACCGCACACGAACCCGAACACGACCTGGTTCGTGGTCATCGAAGGGGGCGGCTTCGTCGAGGTCGGCGGGCTGCGTGCCCGGGTCGCGGCCGGCGAGGCGGTCCTCTGGCCGGCCGGCGTCGTGCACGGCGCCTGGACCGAGCTGTCCGAGATGCGCGCGATCGTCGTCGAGTTCACGGGCGCTGACGACGCCGTGCTGCGCGGGGTGATCGAGGGGCGCGGGCTCCTGCTCGGCAGCGGCGGGCCGGCCGTGGGCGAGACCGCCGCCGGCGAGACCGCCGCCGGCGAGACCGCGACCGCCCCGCCGGCGAAGCCGGGCGAGGGTCGCCTGGCCCCGAAGCCCGGACCCGGCCCTGACGACCACGACCGCTCGAGCGGCGAGCCATGGTGACGCGGCAGCGACGCGGCGACGGTGGGTCGCGGACGCGCGTCAGCTCCGGCCGAGGAGCGCCCCGAGCTGGCCCAGGATGCGGGCCGTCGCGCCCCAGACCTCGAGGCCGTCGACCGGGTAGACCCCGTAGCGCAGGGGCCAGCCGCGGATCGTGCGCTCGACGACGACGATCGGCGCGCCGGGCAGGAAGAGCCGGACGGGCGCCTCGACGATCCGCACGACCTCCCCCGGGTCCGGGACGAGGCGTGGTCGCCGGCGGGCGACGGCGACGATCGGCGTGATCCGGAAGCCACTGACCGCGACCCACACCGGGTCGAGCGTCCCGAGCACCTCCACCGCGGCCTCCACCGGGTCGAGCCCGATCTCCTCGCTCGCCTCGCGCAGGGCGGTCGCGACGAGGTCGGCGTCTCCGGGCTCCGCCTTTCCGCCCGGGAAGCTCACCTCGCCCGAATGGTGGCCCTCGTACGCCGGACGCTCGATCAGGACGACCCGGGCCCGGTGCGTCTCGTCCGGGACGAGCAGGACGAGCACCGCCGCCGGCCGCGCCTCAGGCTCGGCGGTCGTGAGCGGCGGCCAGGTGCCGGTCCCGGCCGGGATCGGCATCAGCTCCGGCGGCGCCGGCGGCAGCCGCTCGGGCAGTGGCGCAAGCCGGGTGAGGGCGTCGTCGATCGTCACCTGGTCACAGTAGCGCGACGCGGCCCCCGGCCGCGGCAACCGGCGGCCCCGACGCCGCGTTCAGTTCGGACGTTCCTCGCCGCTCCCGCCGTGGCCCTGGCCAGGATCGGGCAGGTCGAACAGGCTCTTCGCCCGGCGCCCAGCGGTCGCCTCGGCCCCCGCCGCCGTCGCCCGCGCGTCGCGCCGCTCGCCGGCCTCGGCCACGACCGCCGCGGCCTCCGAGGAGAAGACGAGCGTGCCGCTGATCGGGTCGGCGTCGAGGGTGATCCGGTCGCCCGGCCTGAACTGGCCCTGGAGGATCGCCCGCGCGAGCGGGTTCTCGACCAGCCGCTGGATCGTCCGCTTCAGCGGTCGGGCCCCGTAGGCCGGGTCGTAGCCCTCGCGGGCGATCAGTGCCCGGGCGGCGGGTGTCAGCTCGAGCGTGAGGTCGTGCTCGGCGAGGCGCCGCCCGAGGTCGGCCACCAGGAGATCCACGATCGCCGACAGCTCCGCCTCGGTCAGGGCGTGGAAGACGATCACCTCGTCGATCCGGTTCAGGAACTCGGGCCGGAAGGCAAGCCGGAGCGAGTCGGTCACCTGGCGCTTCATCTCCTCGTAGGCGGCGTCGCCCGGTCGGCCGGCGAAGCCCATGATCGACTGGCTGCCGACGTTGCTGGTCATGATGATCACGGTGTTCTTGAAGTCGACCGTGCGGCCCTGCGCGTCGGTCAGGCGGCCATCGTCGAGGACCTGGAGGAGGACGTTGAAGACGTCCGGGTGGGCCTTCTCGATCTCGTCGAGCAGGACCACCTGGTAGGGCCGCCGGCGGACCGCCTCGGTCAGCTGGCCACCCTCCTCGTAGCCGACGTAGCCCGGGGGTGCCCCGACGAGCCGCGAGACGGCGAACTTCTCCATGTACTCGCTCATGTCGATCCGGACCATCGCCCCTTCGTCATCGAACAGGAACTCGGCCAGCGCCCGGGCAAGCTCGGTCTTGCCGACCCCGGTCGGGCCGAGGAAGAGGAACGAGCCGATCGGCCGACGCGGGTCCTTCAGGCCGGCCCGGGCCCGCCGGATGGCGTCCGAGACCGCCCGGATCGCCTCGTCCTGGCCGACCACGCGCCGGTGCAGGCGCTCCTCCATGTGGACCAGCTTCTCGGTCTCGCCCTCCAGCAGGCGGGTGACCGGGATTCCCGTCCAGGCGGCCACGATCTCGGCGATGTCGTCCGCGTCGACCTCCTCCTTGAGCAGGCGCCTGGTCCCGCTCGAGGCCGCCAGCGCGGCCTCCTGCTCGGCCAGGCGGGCCTGGAGGGCGGGCAGGGTCCCGTACTGGATCTCGGCCGCCTTGCCGTAGTCGAACTCGCGGCGGGCCTGCTCGATCCGCAGTTGCGCTGCCTCGATCTCCGACTTCGTCTGGCGCACGGCGGCGATCGCGGCCTTCTCGGTCTCCCACTGCTGCTTCATCGCGGCCGCCTGCTCGGTCAGGTCGGCCAGCTCCTTCTCGAGCGCGGCGAGGCGCGCCTTGGAGGCCTCGTCGGTCTCCTTGCGCAGCGCCTCGCGCTCGATCTCGAGCTGGATCCGCCGGCGCTCGAGCTCGTCGAGCTCGACCGGCATCGAGTCGATCTCCATCCGCAACCGGCTCGCCGCCTCGTCGACGAGATCGATCGCCTTGTCGGGCAGGAAGCGATCGGTGATGTAGCGGTTCGAGAGGACGGCCGCCGCGACGAGCGCCGAGTCGGTGATCCGGACCCCGTGGTGGACCTCGTACCGCTCGCGCAGGCCGCGCAGGATCGAGATCGTCTCCTCGACCGTCGGCTCGTCGACCACGACCGGCTGGAAACGCCGCTCGAGCGCCGCGTCCTTCTCGACGTGCTTGCGGTACTCGTCGAGCGTCGTCGCGCCGATGGCGTG
>CAYMBB010000166.1:0-6278 GCA_964388515.1 uncultured Anaerolineaceae bacterium | reverse complement strand
AGGCGGCCGCGGAACTTCGGGCTGTAGTCCGCCGGCACCTCCGGGTAGCGGATCGTCACCTTCGGCTCGAAGAAGCGGCGCAGGGTGAGCGCCATGCCGCGCACGATGCCGAGACCGGGGATCAGGCTCACCGGGCAGCCCTCACTTGGCGAGGATGACGACCGCCAGGGCGGTCACGAACAGGTTGAGCAGCGAGGCGGGGAGCAGCCACTTCCAGGCGAAGTTCATCAGCTGGTCGATCCGCACCCGGGGCAGGGTGCCCCGCATCCAGACGAAGGTGTAGACGAAGACGTACGTCTTCAGGAAGAACCAGGCCAGGCCGACGACCCAGTCGAAGCTGACGAAGGCGAGGCCGAGCCCGACCGCGACGACGGCCAGGTTGAACAGGACGAAGCCGATGACGAGCGCCTGCCAGGCCGGCAGGCGGCTGTTGGCGACCCACAACGGCGCCGCGAAGAAGAGCGTGCCGGCGACCGGCACGACCGCGACCAGGACGAGCAGCCAGACGCCGAGGCTGGCCGGGTCGAGGCTGACCGAGACCGGGAAGGGCCAGTCGAACGGCGCGTTCCAGCCGCCGAAGAAGAGGGTCACGGTGAGCGCCGAGATGATGAACACGTTCACGTACTCGGCGAAGAAGAAGAAGCCGAAGCGCATCCCCGAGTACTCCGTGGCGAAGCCGGCCACGATCTCGCTGTCGGCCTCGGTCAGGTCGAACGGGGTCCGGTTCGCCTCGGCGGTGGCGGCGATGAAGAAGATCAGCGCCCCGAGCGGCTGGCGGAAGACGAACCAGTCGAGGATCGAGCCCGACTGGTCGAGGACGAGCCGGTTCAGGCTCATCGTGCCGGCCAGGATGATCAGGCCGACGACCGAGAGGGTGAGCGGGATCTCGTAGCTGATCACCTGGGCCGCCGAGCGGAGGCCGCCGAGGAGCGAGTACTTGTTGAAGCTGGCCCAGCCGGCCATCAGCAGCCCGACGACCGAGAGGCCGCCGATGGCGAAGAAGTAGAGCAGGGCGATGTTGAAGTCCTGGCCGAAGAGTCCGGGCGCGAACGGGATCACGAGCAGGGTCATGACACTCGCCAGGAAGACCACGACCGGTGCCCAGGTGAAGACGATCCGGTCCGCGCCGGTCGGGGTGAAGTCCTCCTTGGCCAGCACCTTCAGGCCGTGGACGACCGACAGGGCCGAGCCGTACGGCCCCACCCGATCCGGCCCGATCCGGAGGTTCATGAAGGCGATCACCTTCATCTCCATGTAGATGATCAGGAACGCGGTCGGGATCGTCAGCAGCAGGACGGCCGTCGCGGCGACGACGAACCGGACGAGCGGCAGGTTGCCGCCCAGGAACGTCACGATCGCGGGGCCGAGCAGGACCACGACCGCGAGCAGCCCGATCGAAAGCGCGGCCAGGACCGGCAGCGCGATCGCGAGGACCTTGCCGGGCGGCGTCAGGCGGCCCCAGGTCGAACCGACGACGCTCACTTGTCGATCCCGCCCATGATCGGATCGAGCGAAGCCATGACGGCCATGCAGTCGGCGACCAGGCAACCCGGCAGCAGGAGCGGAAGCGCCTGCAGGTGGACGAAGCTCGGGTCGTGGATCCGCATCCGGAACGGCTGGTCCGTTCCGTCGCTGATGGCATGGACCCCGTACAGGCCGCGCGGTCCTTCGACCGCCGCGAAGGCGCGGCCCGGGCGGGCGCGCAGGAGGCGCGGAACCTTGGCCATGACCGGCCCGTCGGGCATCTGGTGGAGACACTGGTCGATGATCCGCAGGCTCTGCTTCACCTCGTCGAGCCGGAGCAGGTAGCGGGCGAGGCAGTCACCCTCGTTCCGGGTCGGGATGTCGAAGTCGAGCTCGGGGTAGACGCTGTACGGGTGGGCCCGGCGGACGTCGAACGGAACCCCGGTGGCCCGGAGGTTCGGCCCGCTCCAGCACATCCGGAGCGCCGTCTCGCGATCGAGGACGCCGAGGCCGCGCATCCGCCGGACGAAGATCTCGTTCTCGTTCAGGAGGGTGAGGTTGGCCTCGATCTGGTCGGTCGCCCGGCTCATCCAGTCGCCGAGGCGACTCATGAACTCGTGGTTCAGGTCCCCGTTCACGCCGCCGACCCGGAAGTAGTTGAAGAGCATCCGCTGGCCGGTCAGGGCGGCGAGCATCTCGACGATCTCGTCGCGCTCGATGAACGAGTACAGGATCGGCGTCAGGCCGCCCAGGTCGAGCGCCATCCAGCCCATGAACAGGGCGTGGCTGGCGATCCGGTTCAGCTCCGTGGACAGGACCCGGATGTACTCGGCGCGACGGGGCACCTGGACGTCGAGCAGCTTCTCGAAGGCCATCACCGCCGGCCACTCGCAGAAGAGCGAGCTGACATACTCGAGCGGGTCCATGTAGCAGATCGCCTGGTGGAAGTCGGCGTTCTCGCACAGCTTCTCCACGCCGCGGTGGAGGTAGCCGAGGACCGGGTCGAGGTCGACCACCTGCTCGCCGTTCAGCTTCAGGACGAGCCGCAGCACGCCGTGGGTCGAGGGGTGCTGGGGGCCCATGTTGATGAACATCTCGCCGTCGCCGAGGGTGTAGAACTCGGCCTCGCGCTCGGTCCGCGGCGGGTACGGCGGGACCGGCTCGAAGACCCCGAGCTGCTCCTCGAGCGTCACCCGCGGGTCGTCGGCGGAGGGGTGGGCGGGGATGTCGTAGGGCGCGGCGGGGTCGTGGCTGGTGGGCATCGCTCAGTCGACCTTCGAGTGCCGCACGGCGCTGCCGGGAACGGCGTCCGCCGGGACGTGGGTGCGCTCCATCGGTCGCACCCCGGCGCCCGGCGAGCGGGCGGCATCGTCGGCGATGAAGAAGTCCTTGCGCAGCGGGAAGCTCCGGTAGTCGGGCGGCATGTAGATCCGGCGCAGGTCGCGGTTGCCCTCGAAGACGATGCCGAACATGTCGTAGGCCTCGCGCTCCATCCACTCGGCGCCCTTCCAGAGGAAGGTGACCGAGGGCACCCTGGGCTCGTCGCGCGAGAGCCCGTCCGCGATCACCCGCAGCCAGTCGGGAGTCGTCCCGCTCCACAGGTGGTAGGCGACCTGCATCGCCCGCCCGGTGTCGACGCCGCACAGGTCGGCCAGGAACTCGAAGCGGAAGGCCGGGTCGTCGTGGAGCGTGCGCATCACCTCGGGCACGTCGGCCGGCGCGATCCGGATCTCCGTCTCGTCATGGCGCTGGCGAATCGGCCCCCTCAGCAGGTCGCCGAAGCGCAGCTCGAGACGGCGCCTGAACGCGCGGTCCATCGTCGTCTCAGATCCCGTCCGGCACCGTCGGACCGACCGGCTTCTCGGGCCAGTGACCGCGCGCGTCCTTGACCAGCTGCTGGAGCTTCATCATCCCGTAGATCAGCCCCTCCGGACGCGGTGGGCAGCCAGGCACGTAGACGTCGACCGGCATGATCCGGTCGATCCCCTCGATCGTCGAGTAGCTCCGCTTGTAGCGACCGCCCGAGCAGGTGCAGTCGCCCATCGCGACACACCACTTCGGCTCCGGCATCTGCTCCCAGAGCCGGAGGAGCGGACCGGCCATCTTCGTGGTCAGCGTGCCGGCCACGATCAGCACGTCGGCCTGGCGCGGGCTGGCCCGGAACGGGAACATCCCCCAGCGGTCCATGTCGTTCCGGCTCGTGGCGGCCGACATCATCTCGATCGCGCAGCAGGCGAGACCCGACAGGAGCGGCCACAGGCTGTTCATCCGGATCAGGTCGAGGACGTAGTCAGCCTTGGTCGGAATCACCTCGAGCGCGCCGCCCCAGCGCGCATCGTCGCGCCGGGCGAGGCCGGACGCCGCCACCTCGCGCAGGTGGGTGATCTCGCTCAGGGCGCGATCGCCGTCGTGGGCGGCCGGGTCGGCCGGGCGCCAGAGCGTGTTCGGAACGACGATCGGCTCGACGAGCTCGCCTCGCCCGGCGGCCGGAACCGGCAGCTCCGCCCCGTCGCCGGCGGCACCGGCCGGGGACGTACCGGGCGTCAGCGCCACGTCAGGACCCCCTTCCGCCAGGCGTAGGCGAGACCGAGCATCAGGACGGCGACGAAGATGAGCATGCTCACGAAGCCGCCCAGGAGGAGGTCCCGGAAGACGATCGCCCAGAGGTAGATGAAGATCACCTCGATGTCGAAGGCGACGAAGAGCAGGGCATAGATGTAGAACGAGAGCCCGAACCGTCCATGGGTGTCGCCGAACGTGTCGATCCCGCTCTCGTAGGGCAGGCCCTTGTGCACGTCGCCGCGGTTCCGATGCGAGATCAGCCACGCTGCGCCGATGGTCAGGAAGACGAACGAGACGCCGGCGATCGCGAAGCCGACGACGTACCAGATGCCGGTCAATCGATCCTCACTGGCAAGCGTCCTGACCCTGCGGCCGGCCGGCCGCTGCGGGTCGCTCGGGCGGCCGGAGGGCCGCGCCACGCGCCGGCATTCTAGCAGCGTCCCCGGCCTCAGCGCCGGACGCGGTAGCCGAAGCCGGTGAGCTCGGTCCCGGGCGGGAGGCCCCGGCCGAGGGCGATCACCCGGAAGCGGCCGGTCGCGGCCGGGTCGAGCAGGCGGACGAGCGAGGCGCGCAGCTCGAGGTACTCGGCCAGCGTCGTGGCCGGGTCGTTGCGGATCGCCTCGAGCCGCTCGCCGATCCCCGCCCCGACGAGGAACTCGGCCTGCGTCGTCAGACCGAGCTCGGTCAGGCCGGAGCGCTCGGCGGCCCGCAGGAGCGCGGTCAGGTCGACGTGCGCGGTCAGGTCCTGGCGCCCGACACGAGCATACGGATCGGCGCCGACCCGGTGGCGGACGTACGCCCGCAGCGTCCCCTCGCGCCGAGCCGGCCCGTACAGCTCGCCGGCGGGGTGGCCGTAGTCGATGACCAGGACGAAACCGCGCTCGAGCGCCGCGGCAGCCTCGGCGACCCAGCCGTCGAGGGCGAGGCAGATCTCGCCCCGCTGGCCGTCGAGCGGGACGATCCCCTCGGTGGCCAGGCGTTCGGCCAGGGCCGGGGTGGAGGGCGGGCCGGGGCGGTCGACGAAGCGCCCGTCGCGCCAATCGACGTACAGCTCCCGGAGCTCGCCGGCATGCCACTCGAAGCGATGGACGGGCAGGGCGTCGAGGAACTCGTTGGCGATGACACAGCCGGCCCGTCGCCCGCCGGCCCGTCGCCCGCCGGCCTGCCGGCCGGGGCCGGCCCCTGCCTCCGGTGCCGGTGCGTCGATCGCCAGCCGGTCGGCGAAGCCGGCCTCGGCCAGGCGTGCCACGAGCTCGTCGCGTCGTCGCTCGCCGATCTCGACCGGCTCGTAGCGGAGCGCCTCGAGGAGCGCCGAGCCGTCGGCCCGGAGCCCGTGGAGGATCGCCAGGGCGAGCGTCCCCGAGCCCGCGCCGTACTCGCGCAGGGTGAACGGGTCGGGCCGCCCGAGCAGCCGCCACATCTCGTCGAGCACGCCGGCCAGGACCCGGCCGAAGACCGGGTGCGTCTCGGGCGCGGTGAGGAAGTCGCCCGCCCGGCCGGGACGTGCCTCCGCCGCCCGGTAGTAGCCGTGCTCGGGATCGTAGAGGGCGAGCTCCATGAAGCGGGCGAAGGTGATCGGGCCGCGGTCGAGGATCTCGTCGCGGATCCGCCCGACGAGCAGTTCGTTCGCCTCGGGGAGCGGTTCGGGCGGTGCGCCGCGGCGCAGGCCGGGGGTGATCTCCACCACTCGATCCTAGCCGGTCCGGCGGAGGCCGGGCCGGAAACCCGACCCGGCGACGAGACGGACGCCCGGCCCGACGAGCGTGTGCCCGCCGAGGAGGACCGGGATCGGCGCCGCGACCGCCGAGGCGGTGAGCGTGCGCAGCCACGGGTTGGCGATCGACGACGGGTCGAGCAGGTCCGAGGCGAAGCGATCCTCGGCCGGTGGCCAGGCTCGCTCATCCGCCCCGAACCGATGGGCGAGCAGGACGCGGCTATCGACGAGGGCCGCCTCGCCAAGCTGGGCGAGGAGCGGGCCGAGTGCCGCCGGTCCGTCGCGTTCGAGGAGGAGGCCGAGCGTCGAGCGGGGCGGCCGGGGCGCCGGCCGTCGCACCGCCCGGCCGGACGGGCGGTCGGCCTGGGGGTCGCTCGGGCCGCCTTCGCCCAGGGCGAGCGGACTCGCTGCCCGCAGGCCCCGCTCCTCGACGAGCGCCCGGACCCGGGCCGCCACGTGGCGCTCGAGCCAGCGCAGCGCCGCGGCCGAGGTGCGGCCGGCGATGACGACCTCGGCCCGCCGGTCGGCGAGCACCCGG
>CAYMBB010000165.1:3891-6301 GCA_964388515.1 uncultured Anaerolineaceae bacterium | reverse complement strand
GGCCGCAAGCGCGGGCCCGGGTGCGAGGGTGAGTGTGGCCGCCGGACCGTCGGCCACGATCCGGCCCCGCTCGAGGACGACGACGCGCCGGGCGAAGTCGGCCACGAAGCGCCGGTCGTGGGTGGCCGCGATCACGCACGTGCCGGTCTCGACCCGCTGGCGCAGGATCGCCAGCAGGCCCTCGTAGCCGGAACGGTCCTGGCCGAACGTCGGCTCGTCGAGGACGAGCAGACGCGGCCGCCGGACGAGCGTGCAGGCGAGTGAGAGGCGGCGCTGCTCGCCGCCCGAGAGCGTGTACGGGCTCCGCTCGGCGAACTGCTCGAGCGGCAGGTCGAGGGTCGCCGCCAGGGCGGGGACGAGGTCCCGCTCGGCGGGACACAGGCCGAGCGTGAGCTCGTCGATCACCCGGTCGGTCAGGAACTGCTGCTCGGGGTCCTGGAAGACGTAGCCGGCCTGCCGGGCGAGGTCCGCCGCCCGGAGCCGGGCCGGATCGGCCCCGCCCAGCCGGACGAGGCCGCGATCGGGACGCAGGAGCCCGACGAGCAGGCGGGCGAGCGTCGACTTCCCGCTCCCGTTCGGGCCCACGAGCGCCGCCCGTTCGCCCGGCGCGAGGTCGAGGTCCACGCCGTCGAGGACCCGCACGCCGCGCTGGTAGGCGAAGCTCGCAGCCCGCACTTCTGCCAGCGGGGCGGCCTCGGTGGCCGGGCTCGAGGCGGGAGACGCGGTCTCGGTGATGGCGGCAGTCGCGGCGATCGGGGCCACGACATCCCCGTGCGCCTCGGCCGTCCTCCCCCGGCCCGCGCCGCGGAGCGCCCGCTCGATCGCGGCCGGCAGCCAGATCCCCTCGCGGACGAGCCGCGCGCCCTGGCGGCGGACCACCTCGCCGGGCGCCCCGAGGTCGACCGGGCGGCCGTCACGGCCGATGACCAGGACCCGGTCGGCGAGCTGCCAGACCTCGTCGACCCGGTGCTCGATGAGGACGACCGTCGCTGATCGCTCGGCGCGGATCCGGCCCAGCCGCTCGACGAACGCCGCCGCACCGGCCGGGTCGAGGTTGGCCGTCGGCTCGTCGAGGACGAGGACGCCGGGTCCCGGGGCGAGGACCCCGGCCAGAGCCAGGCGCTGCTGCTCGCCGCCGGAGAGGTGGACCGACCGCCGCCGGGCCAGGCCGAGCAGCCCGACCTCCGAGAGCGCCTCGGGCACCCGGCGGCGCATCGCCTCGAGCGGCCAGGCGAGGTTCTCCAGGCCGAACGCGACGTCGTCCTCGGCCCGGTCCATGACCAGCTGGCTGTCCGGGTCCTGAAACACGATCCCGACCTGGCCGGCGAGCGCGGCCGGCGCGGCGGTCGCCGTGTCGCGGCCATCGACGAGCACGCGCCCGGTCCATTCGCCGGCGAACTCGCGCGGGATCAGCCCGGCCAGGGCGAGGGCGAGCGTGCTCTTCCCGGAGCCCGAGGCGCCGAGCACGAGCAGGCACTCCCCGGCCTCGAGCTCGAAGCTGACGTCCCGGAGTGCCGCGACCGGCCGCCCGGCGTACCGGAAGCCGACCTGCTCGACCCGGATCGGGGCGGGGCCCCCGGGCCGGGTCGGCGCCTCGCCGTTCAGGAGGGGAAGCCCTCCAGGACACCCGCCCGGCGCAGCGAGCGGACGACGAAGAGCGACCCGAAGGCGCAGAAGATGACCGCGCTGATGGCCATGATCAGGCCGACGATCAGCTGCGTCCCGGTGTCGACGTCCGCGTAGTAGAGGACCCAGTCGTGGAGCCAGGCGCCGGCCGCGCTGGCGATCCCCGCCGCGGCCAGGACGCGCAGGTCCCAGATCCGGTAGAGCACGAAGGCGAAGACGAGCTCGGCCGCGGCGCCCTGGACGAACCCGGACAGGAGCGTGTCCGGTCCCCACTGGCTCCAGAACGTCGACACGCCGGCGGCGACCATCTCGGCGAAGAGGGCTGCACCCGGCCGCCGGACGATGTACGGGGCCAGGACCGCCGGCACGAGCCACATCCCGTAGATCAGGTTGCGCGCCGGCGGGAAGAAGACGAAGAGGACCTTCGTCGCCTCCCAGGTCGCGTTCCAGGCGGCGAAGACGACGCCGAAGGCGACCCCGATCACGGCCACGACGACGATGTCCCGCGTTCGCCAGGTGCTGCCCAGGGGCAGGCTCGCCGATCGCTCGGGCGGGTGGATGGCAGACATGACTCCTCCTCTCGATGCTCGGCCTCCGGGGCGGCACCCGCGCCCCCGTCCGAGCCGGGCGGCCCGGGCGAGGGACACGAAAACGCCGTCGCTCCGGAGAGGACGGCGTCGAGCAAGGTCGGCCTGCTTCCTTCGCTGGTACGAGCCAGATCAGGTTCGGCGGGTCTGTGGTCGAACCACACTCTCAGCGCTCACGCGCTCCCCGGAGGCATCTT
>CAYMBB010000165.1:0-3791 GCA_964388515.1 uncultured Anaerolineaceae bacterium | reverse complement strand
ACCGCCGGAGCGTCAGCCGGCGAGCCGGACGATCCAGCGGCCGCGGGCCTTGCCGGCCAGGATCCCGTCGAGCGCCTGCTCGAGGTGCTCGAGGTCGACCTCGGTCACCGCCTCGCCCAGGCCGCGCGGCCGGAGATCGCTCGCCAGGCGCTCCCAGAGCCGGCGCCGCTCCTCGATCGGGACGGCGGCCGAGTCGATCCCCAGCAGCGCCACGCCGCGCAGGATGAACGGGAAGACGGTCGTGGCCAGGGCCGGCCCGCTCGTGTTGCCGCTCGCCGCCACCGCGCCGCCGTAGCGCAGCGTGCGCAGGATGTACGGCAGCGTGGCCGCCCCGACCGAGTCGACCGCGGCCGCCCAGCGCTCCGCCTCGAGCGGCCGGCCCTCGGCGGCCACCTCCTCGCGGCCGAGGATGCCGGCCACGCCGAGCGCCCGGAGCTCGTCGTGGGCCTCGGGCTTGCCGGTCACCGCCCAGACCTCGTAGCCGCGCTGGACGAGGATCGCGATCGCCGTCCGACCCACACCGCCGGTGGCGCCGGTGACGAGGACCGGTCCCGAGACGGGTGTCAGGCCGCGCTTCTCGAGCTCGACGATGCTCCGGGCGGCGGTGAAGCCGGCCGTCCCGATCGCCATCGCGTCGCGCGTCGTCAGGCCGGTCGGGAGCGGCACCACCCAGCCCGCCGGGACCCGTGCGTACTCCGCGTAGCCGCCGTGCCGGGAGACCCCGAGCTCGTAGCCGTGAGCCAGGATGCTCGAACCGACCGGGATCGAGGGCTCGTCGCTGGCGACGACCTCGCCGGCCAGGTCGATGCCCGGAATGAGCGGCGAGATCCGGGCGACCTTGCCGTTGGGGATCGTGGCCAGGCCGTCCTTGTAGTTGACGCTCGACCAGGCGACGCGGACCTCCACCTCGCCGGCCGGCAGGTCGGCCGCCGCGAAGGGGCGCACACCGCGCGCGACGCCGTCGGCGGTCTTCTCGGCGACGAAGGCTCGGAAGGTCTCGGGAATGGCGCTCATCGTGCTCCTCCGGGTCGTACGGACTGACGGGTCGTGCCGGACAGGTCGGACCAGCACGGTAGCCGGGGACGGCTACCGGGGCCGGCGTGAATGCTCCTTCGGGATGACGGTCGTGCCGGTCGCCCGGCAGGTGACGATCGGCTCGGCCAGCACGTCGGCCGCTGAGGGCGAGATGTCGTAGCGCGAGGCGATCACCTTGCGGGCCTCGAATTCCACCGTCCGGCTCGTGTTCCCGATCCGGGTCACCCGGCCGGTGACCTCGAGGAAGTCGCCGGCGTAGACCGGAGCGAGGAACTCGATGTTCGAGTAGCCGACGAACAGGCCCTCGTCACCGTCGGTGATGATCGCGATCTCGGTGATAACGTCGCCGAAGAGCTGGAGCGTCCGGGCGCCGGCGACGAGGTTGCCGCCGTAGTGGGCGTCCTCCTGGCCCATCCGGACACGGAGCGTGGCGCTGATCGGGGGCTCGGGTGCGGTCATCGGGGTCCTCTCCTCGTCCTCGGCTGGTCGGTCATCGGCGGGTCCTTGGGCGGGGTCGGTCGGCGGAGTCGGAGGCTCGCGGCCGGCTCGCGGCAGGCTCGGGGCGTCGGGATCGTCATCCGCCGATCCCGCGCACGATCAGGGCGTCGACCGCGACCGTCCGGTCCCGACCGACGAGGACCGGGTTGACGTCGATCTCGGCGATCTCCGGGTGGTCGCAGCCGAGGGCGGCCAGGCCGCAGATGACGTCGATGATCCCCTCCTCCGGCAGCGTCCCGCCGCGGGCGGTCCGAAGCATCCGACCCACGATCGTGTCGTCGAGCATCCGGCGCGCCTCGTCGCGCCCGATCCGGCCGATCCGGACCGCGACCTGGTCGAGGTACTCGACCCAGATGCCCCCGAGGCCCACCAGAACCGCCGGACCGAACTGCTCGTCGCGCCGGAAGCCCGCGATCAGCTCGACCTCGGCCCGGACCATCTCCGAGACGAGCAGGCCCACCTCGACCCCGTGCTGCGCCGCCGAGGCGAGGATCTCGGCGGCCGCCGTCCGGACCGCCTCGGCCGAGCCGAGCCCGACCTTGACCAGCCCGAGCTCGCTCTTGTGGGCGACCGTCGGGCCGATCCCCTTGAGCACGACCGGGTA
Source organism: uncultured Anaerolineaceae bacterium (assembly GCA_964388515.1). GTDB lineage: Bacteria > Chloroflexota > Limnocylindria > Limnocylindrales > CSP1-4 > JAKAHU01. Next base: position 1,654 of record CAYMBB010000165.1, on the reverse strand, counting down.
GCCCATCTGCCCGGCGACCGCGACCGCCTCCTCGACCGACCCGGCCGGCGCCCGGCGCGGCACGGGCACCCCGTAGCGCTCGACGACCGCGAGTGCCGCGTCCTCGTCGAGCGGGCCGCCCGAGGCGAGCTCCGGCACCTCGATCGGGTCGCCGGCGGGGACGATCCCGTCGCCGGCCCACTCGCTCCGTCGGGCGACCTTGGCCAGCGCGTCGAGCGCGGTCCACGCCCCGCGCAGGAGGGGAATCCGCTCGGCGAGGGTGAAGTTCAGGAGCTCGGGCGAGGGGTCCTGGCTCGAGGGCGAGAGGAAGACCGGCGTCTTGTGGCTCCGGGCCGCCGCCCCGGCCAGGTACGCGGCCAGGTCGCGCCCGAGCTGGAGCTCGTACGAGCCGCAGGTCGTCTGCTGGTCGAGCGAGACGACCAGCAGGTCGCCCGGCTCGTCGGCCGCCGCCTCGATCGCGGCCGGGTAGATGACGTGGTAGTCGTCGGTCCCCCAGGGATCCATCGGGTTGGCGACGTGGAACGTCGGCCAGCGCGCCTGGAGCCGGGCCACCCCGGCCTCGGACATCGGCGGCAGCTCGATCCCGACCTCCTCGGCGATGTCGGCCAGGAGGTTCGCCTCGCCGCCCGAGTTGGTGACGACATGCGCCCGCCGTCCGAACGACGTTCGCCCGGCGCCGAAGATCTCGCCAACCGTCGTCAGCTCGTCGAGGTCGGCGCACAGGATCGCGCCGACCTGGCGGAGGGCCGCCCGGGCCACCCGGGCGTTGCCGGCCAGCTTGCCGCTGTGGGCCTGGATCCCGGCCTGGCCGATCTTCGAGCGTCCCACCTTGCACACCGCGAGCGGCTTGCCCAGCTCGGCCAGCTGACGCGCCGCGGCCAGGAATCCGGCCGGATCGCCGAAGCCCTCGACGAAGGCCAGGACGGCGTCGGTCCGCTCGTCGGCGGCGAAGAACTCGAGGTACTCGGCCAGCCCGGTGCCCGCCTCCGAGCCGCAGGAGACGATCGTCGAGAGCGGGACGCGACCGCCGTTGTTGATGAACGCCTCGACGATCGCACCGCTCTGGGCGACGACGCCGACCCGGCCGCGCCGGACGTGCATCGGCACGGTGCCGATGTACGGGGCGGCGCCGGAGACGAGGTCCACGAAGCCCATGCAGTTCGTGCCGATCACCGCGATCCCCCGCTCCCGGGCGAGCGTGCGCAGCTCGCGCCCGAGCTCGAGCGCGGCGGGTCCGCTGTCGGTGTATCCCGCCCCCGGAATGACGAAGCTCTTCGCCCCGACCTCGACGCCCTCCCGGACCGCGCCGAGGATGCGCTCCGTGGCGAGCTGGACGAGGACGACGTCCGGGGGCTCCGGCAGCGCGGCGAGGGACGGGTAGGCGGTCAGGCCGCCGACCTCGGGGTACTTCGGGTTGACCGGGAAGAGGCGGCCCTGGAAGCCGAGGGCGCGGCTGTTCTCGAGGGCCACCCGGCCCACGAAGCTGCGCGGGCTGGCGCCGACGACGGCGATCGACCGGGGGCGGAGGATCGGCTGCAGGTCCATCTCTCGGTCAGGCTCCACGACTAGGCTGGGGGCTCGACTGGCCGGGGGCTCGGCGTGCGCCTCGTTCGGGGCTCGGCGTGCGCCGCATTATCGCCGCCCCGGCGGCCGA
>CAYMBB010000164.1:1628-6343 GCA_964388515.1 uncultured Anaerolineaceae bacterium | reverse complement strand
GCTCGGTCCGCTCCTCGATGCGGCGTGGATGGGGCTCTGGCTCCTCGATGCCGCGGCCCGCACGACGTACGTCAACCGGACGATGGCCGGGCTGCTCGCGACGAGCCCGGAGGCGGCGATCGGCCGCTCCCTCTTCGACTTCCTCGACGAGACGGCCCACGAGGAGGCGGAGGCCCTCCTTGGCGGCACGGCCGGTGCGCCGTCGCTCCACGCCTTCCGGTTCCGACGGGTCGACGACAGCGAGCTGCTCGCGCTCTTCCAGGCGACGCCGATCGGGACGATCGACGCAACCGCCCAAGGGGCGAACGCCCAGGGCTCCGTCGCCCTGGTCCACGAGCTCCGGGCCGAGGACCTGGCCGGACTCGCCTACCTCGTCCTGCGCGAGTACGCCTCCGATGCCCTCTTCCTGGCCGGGCCGGACGGCTCGCTGCGCGACGCGAATGCCCGCGGGCTCGAGCTCCTTGGCTGTTCCCTCGACGAGCTGCGCGGGCTCAACCTGCGTGATGTCCTGCGTGCCCGCGGCGCCGGTCATCGCCCCTTCCAGCTCGGCGTCCTGGGCCGCGGCCAGCCCGTGGTCCTCGAGCGGGGGCTCCGGCGCAGCGACGGAAGCCTCCTGCCCGTCCAGGTCGTCGCCCGGCAACTCCCGGACGGCCGGATCATCGCCGTCGTCCGCGACCAGACGGAGCGGTTGCTGGCCCGCGAGGCCCTGCGCGCGAGCGAGGACCGCTTCCGGACCCTGGTGATGAACACCCGCTGGCTGGTGGCGATCCTCGATCAGGACCTCAGGATCACGTTCGTCAACGACTACCTGCTCGAGATCACCGGGCGGACTCGCCAGGAGGTGATCGGGGCGGACTGGATCGACCTCTTCGTCCCGCCGGACAAGCGGGCCGAGCGGCGGGCCGCCCTCGTGGCCGGGCGCCTGCCCGACCGGGAGGTCCAGTCGATCGTTACCGCGGCCGGGGAGGTTCGCGCCGTCGGGTTGAGCGGGACGACGATCCAGAGCCTAACCGGTTCGCTCGAGATCGTGCTCAGCGGCGAGGACATCACCGAGTGGCTGGCAGCCCGCCAGGAGCGCGACCGGCTCGTCGCGGCGGTCGCCCAGCTGCCTGACGCGGTGGGGATCGCCGACACGAGCGGGACCCTCGTCTATGCCAACGATGCGCTCGCCGCTCTGGCCGGCCGGTCCGCCGCGGAGGTCGTTGGACGACCGGTGGCGGAGCTGCTCCCCGAGACGCCACCGGAGCTGGTCGCGGCATTCGAGCAGGCCTCCCGGCACGGCGAGACGGTGCGCGGCGGCTGGCGCTCGCGGCGGGCGGACGGCTCGCCCGTCCTCTTCGAGGGTGTCGTCTCGCCGGTTCGGGACAGCCACGCGCGCCTCACCCACGTCATCCTGGCCGCACGCGACGTGACCTACATACGCGAAGTCGAGGAGGAGCTGGCCATCGGGCAGCGCCTGCAGGCCATGGTCTCCGAGGCGCTGCTGCGGATCCGGCCGGGCGCGAGCATCGAGGAGAGCGCGGGGATTCTCTGCGATGAGTTGTTGACCCTGCCCGGCATCGACCTCGCCGTCATCGGCGGCTTCACCGACCCCGAGACCGCTGACGTCCTCGCGATCCGAGCGCCGGCGGGCTTCCCGCTCGGGACCGGCGACCGGCTGCCGGCTGCTCGGGCGCGCTACCTCTACGAGCGGTCCGGGCAGGGGCCCTGGTCGGAGTATTGGCGTGCCCGCCCGGCGGACGGCGCCTACGGCCGGGCGCTCGCATCGGCCGGCTTGCGGGCGATCGCCTATGGGCCGATCGTGGCCGACGAGCGCCCGGTCGGGCTGATCGCGATCGGTACGACCGACGACGCCTTCGCTGCCACGCTCGTCGAGCGGGTGCCGGGGCTGGTGGCCTTCAGCGCCGCCTCGAACGCGGTCCTCGCCGGTCCGCTCGAGGCCCGTCGGCGCGAGGCCGAGCTGCGCCAGGCGCTCGCCCGGATCATCGCCAGGCGCGCCTTCCGGCCGGTCTTCCAGCCGATCGTCGACCTCGTGACCGGCGAGACCGTCGCCTACGAGTCGCTGACCCGCTTCGACGACGGCCAGCGCCCGGATCTCCGGTTCGCCGACGCCTGGGCGCTCGGCCTGGGTCCCGATCTCGAACTGGCGACGCTCGAAGCGGCGGTGGCGGCGTCGGCCAGGCTGCCGGCCGGGCGCTGGGTTTCGCTGAATGTCTCGCCCCGGCTGCTGGCCGAACCGGACCGGCTGGCCGAGCTGCTCCGACGGGCAGCCCGTCCGGTGGTCATCGAGCTGACCGAGCACGAATCGGTGACCGACTATCCGGTCCTGCGCGAGGCGATCATGGGCCTCGGGCCGAACGTCCAGCTCGCGGTCGACGACGCCGGTGCCGGGGCCGCGAACCTCGCCCACATCGTCGAGCTCCGGCCGCACTTCGTGAAGCTCGACATCAGCCTCGTCCGCGGCGTGAACTCGGATCTTGCCCGCCAGGCGCTGGTCGTGGCGATGCGCCACTTCAGCCGGGCGGCTGGTTGCCGGCTCATCGCCGAGGGGGTGGAGACCCAGGCGGAGGCGAGCGCCCTCGGCGAGTTCGGGGTCGACTTCGGCCAGGGCTTCTGGTTCGGTCGGCCGGCGACGGTCGAGCAGCTGTTGGCACGGTCCCAGCGGTGAGCGAGCAGTTCACGCCCCGTCGACGGGCAGTCCTCGCGGCGGTCTGCGACGCGTTCCAGCCGTCACTCGCCGGCGACGGTGGAGCCCGGACCCCTGACGGCCGCGCGATCTTGCTCGAGCGCGTCATCGGCTTGATCGCCTCCCTGCCCGATCCCTCCGACCGCCGGCGGATCGGGCTGCTGCTCGACGCCCTCGCCTCGCCGTTCGTCAACCTCGCCCTGACGGGCCGCTTCGCCGGCCTCGATGCGCTCGACGAGGCCGGGCGAGTGGCGGTTCTGCGCGGCTGGGCGAACAGCCGGATCCAGCTGCGACGAGCCGGATTCCAGGCGCTCAAGCGGCTCGTCAACGTCGCGTACTACGCCTGGCCTGGGCCCGACGGCTCCCATCCGGCCTGGCGCGCTGCCGGCTACCCTGGCCCGCTCCCGCCCCGTCCGCCGTCTTCGTCGCCCGCAGCGGGACGTCTACCGACGGTCGAGATCATGCGCGACACGGTCCTCGATTGTGACGTCGTGGTCTGCGGCTCCGGGGCCGGGGGCGGCGTCGCGGCGGGCGTGCTCGCCGGCGCCGGTCGGAGCGTCGTCGTCCTCGAGAAGGGGGAGAACCTCGGTCCGCAGGACTTCACCCAGATCGAAGGCGAGATGCTCTCGGCCGCCTACCTCGACGGCGGCCTGCTGATGACCCAGAGCGGGTCGCTGCCGATCCTCGCCGGCAGCTGCCTGGGCGGCGGGACGGTGATCAACTGGACGACGAGCTTTCCCCTGCCGGAGGCGACGCGCCACGAGTGGGATCGCCGCTCCGGGCTGGGGCTCTTCTCCGGGCCTGCCTTCGCCGAGTCGCTGGCCCGGGTGGCGGCACGGTCGGGGGTCAACACCCTGAACTCCAATCCGGGCCGGCGCGACCAGCTCCTCGAGCGCGGTCTTCGGGCCTGTGGCTGGCACGTGGACGTCATCCCGCGCAACGCCGAGGGCTGCGTCGACGGGCTCGAGTGCGGCTACTGCGGGTATGGCTGCCGGCTCGATGCCAAGAACTCGACCTCAAAGACGTACCTCGCCGATGCGGTCGCCGCCGGTGCCCGGATCGTCGTCCGCTGCGACGTCCGCCGGGTCCTCGCCGAGGGCGGGCGGGCGGTCGGCGTGACCGGCCTCGTCCGGACCGCCGACGGCCGGATCGTGAACCTCACCGTCCGGGCCCGGGCCGTGATCGCCGCCTGCGGTGCGCTCCACACGCCCGCCCTGCTCGCCCGCTCCGGGCTCGCCAACCCCCTGATCGGGCGCGGGCTCCGTCTCCACCCGGTCTCGGCCGTCGTGGGCATCTTCGACGAGCGGGTGGAGCCGTGGAGCGGCACCCTCCAGACGCGCTACTCGGACCAGTTCGTCGACCTCGACGCCGGCTACGGGGCGAAGTTCGAGACCGGGCCGGTCCACTTCGCGCTGCCTGCGAGCGCCTACGGCTGGGACGACCCGGTCCGCCACGCGGCCGACATCGGGGCCCTGGCCCGGACCGGCCTGGTCGGCATCCTGCTCCGCGATCGCGACCCGGGGCGGGTCGTCACTGGCCGCGACGGGCGGCCGCGCGTCCACTACGAGCTCTCGGCGTACGACGCGAACCACCTGCGCACGGCGATCCTCGGTGCCGCCCGGGTGCTCGCAGCCGCCGGGGCGCGGGAGATCGCGACGCTCCAGCAGCCGCCGGTGCGGGCAATTCCGGATACGGCGGGTGCGGCGGGTACGCCCGGCGCGGCCGGGCCTGGTGTGGGCACCGGCTCGGCGGGCTGGCTCGACGAGTTCGCCCGGGCCGTCGACGCGCGCGGGATCGATCGCTGCCGGATGGCGCTCATCTCGTTCCACCAGATGGCGAGCGCCGCGATGGGCGCCGATCCGCGCCGGGGCGTCGTCGGCGAGACCGGGGAGACGTTCGAGCTGCCCGGCCTCTACGTCGCCGACGGCAGCGCCTTCGTCACCTCGAGCGGGGTGAACCCGATGATCACGATCATGGCCATCGCGGACCACGTGGCCCGGGGGATCGCCGAGCGCTGGTGAGGCGGGCG
>CAYMBB010000164.1:0-1528 GCA_964388515.1 uncultured Anaerolineaceae bacterium | reverse complement strand
TGGCCATCGCGGACCACGTGGCCCGGGGGATCGCCGAGCGCTGGTGAGGCGGGCGCTGGTGAACGGCCGAACGCCCCGCCGGGTGGGCGGGTGGCGGGCGTGCGAGCGGTGCCGGCGCAGGTCGGCTCCCGGCCCGCCTGTCTGGACAGGCTTACTTGATCAGGCCCTGGGCCTTCAGCCACTCCTTCGCCACGTCGGCCACGTCGCGGTTGTTGACCGCGACCTCGACCCCGAGCCTCGTCAGCTCGTCGGTCGTCATCTTCGCCGAGGCGGCGTCGAGAAGCTTCTGGAAGGCGGCCTTGTCGACCTTGGCGAGATAGTCGTCGCGCACCAGCGGGGCGATGTTCTCGGCCGGCTGGGTCGACTTGTCGTCGGCCAGGCTGACGAAGCCGAACTGGGCGATCGCGGGCTGGGTCGAGCACAGCTCGGCGACGTCGACGGCACCCCCCTTGAGCGCCTCGGCGATCGGGGCGTCGCAGGCCGCCAGCGCCTTGACGTTCAGGCTCGTGACGTCGATCCCGTAGGCGTCCTTGAGCGCCCCGCCGCAGAGCGGGTTCGTCGCGCACTCGGGCGGCAACCCCCACGTCAGCTGACTGGCGATCGGGGTCAGGTCGCTCAGCTTGGCCAGCTTGTACTGGGCCGCGGTGTCGGCCCGGACGACGAAGGCGTTCGTGTCCTGGCCGGGCGTGTAGCCCAGGACGGTGATCCCCCCGCCTTTCGTCTTCAGGATCTCCTGAAGCGCCGCCGCGTTGGCGGCCGGGTCGCCGGTCGGTTTCGACTTGTCGTAGAAGCCGAGGCCGCTGCCAAGGTACTCGGGCTTGAGGTCGATCTGGCCGCTCTCGAGCGCCGGAGCGCTCACCTTGCGCGGCCCGAGGCCGAGGCTGCGCTCGACCTTGTAGCCGTCGTTCTCGAGGACCTGGGCGTAGATCTCGGCCATGAGCTTCGATTCGTAGAAGCCATCCGAGCCGATCCTGATCGTGGCCTTGCTGCCCCCACCCGTCGTGCAGGCGCTCGCAAGCACCAGCAGCGACGCCCCAAGGGCGAGCACGCGGTGTGGCCGCATTGGGTCATTCCCTCCTCTTCCTGCCCTCCCGGTCGGGACGACATCGGTGGCCACAGCCTACCAGCCCCCCTGTGTGAGCCAGATCACACGGCACCCTGCGTGGGCCCTGGCACAGCCGTCAGCGGCTGCCGCCGGGCCAGCGGATCATGGGCATGTTCACGATCGTCGTCGTCGCCTCGACGGTCAGCTCCCCGGCGGCCTGGGCCGCGAGGATCTCCTCGGCCGAACGGAGGACGCGGGGCTCCGCTCCGTCCCGCCAGCTGACGAGCTCGACCCGTCGCAGCGGCCGAGAGGCGGGGTCCCCCGGGACCGAGGTGAAGACCTCCGGCTGGAAGCCGAACGGGCCGCGCGGCCCGTCGGGCTGGATGCCGTCGCGGCAGCAGCACACCCCGCGCAATCACAACGCCGGGACGTGGGCCAGCTGGGAACACACCAACACAGGGACACCCGGCATCGGCCCGTGAA
>CAYMBB010000163.1:0-6360 GCA_964388515.1 uncultured Anaerolineaceae bacterium | reverse complement strand
GGGCGAAGCCGGCGGCGCGGTCGGCGCAGGTGTCGGCGGCCCGGGCGAAGCCGATGCCGTCGGCGCGGTCGGTGGCCCGGGCGAAGCCGGCGGTCCGGTCGGCGCAGGTGTCGGCGGCCCGGGCGAAGCTGTCGGTGCGCCCTCGGTCGGCGGCCCGGGCGAAGCCGGCGGCCCGGTCGGCGCAGGTGTCGGCGGCCCGGGCGAAGCCGATGCCGTCGGCGCGGTCATCGCAGGTGCCGGCCCCTCGGTCCTCATGGCCGCCAATCCTAGCGGCGAACGCGAGCCGGGATGAGCCGTGTGCCTGGCACGTCCGTCCACAGGAGGGCGTCGCCGGGTGGGAGTCGGCGAGTCGGGTCACGGAGGGCTGCCAGCCAGTCGCCGCCCGGAGCCGGGAACCGGCTGGCGAAGACGGTGCGGAACTCTCGGACCAGGGCCCGGTTCCGACGGGTGCCCCGAACGACGAACAGGCCGCGGACGGCCCACGCGTCCCCGCCGACCGCTCCCCGCTGCTGGTGCATCCGCACCAGCGTCGCGATCTTCCCGTCGAGCCCGCGCACGGCTGCGCCGACGTCGTCGAAAAAGTCCCAGACCTCGACGACGATCGACTCGCGGCTTGACCGCCGCTCGAGGAGGACGTCGACCGACCGCGAATGCGTCCAGGCCGGGTCGATCGCCAGCTCCGGGATCGCCCGCCAGCCCCCCTGCGTCGCCGTCTCGATGACGAGCTGCTGCCGCTTCAGATGCTCGTAGTCGCGCGGTCGGTCCGCGCCCGGGGCGTCTTCAAGGAATGCCACGAGCTGCCGGTCGACGGCCGCCGCCACCGATGCCCACGTCTCGAGCGACGCCGTCCGCCCGAGTCCGCGCTCCATGCGACTGAGCCAGGCCTGGGAGACGCCCGCGCGGTCGGCGATGTCCACCTGCCGGAGGCCGGTCGCCTGCCGCGCCTCGCGCAGGGCAACGCCAAGACGACGGGCGGCATCCATGCTGCGTGTGCGCCCTGCCCGGCGGCTGGTCCCTGCTCGTCGTCGACTCCGGTCCGGCATAGTCAGACAAGGATTACCGGACAGGCTTCACTGGCGCTTGTCGGCCGATTCTCCGGGCAGCCGGCCTGCCCGGGGTCAGAGGTGGCCTGCCGCGCCCCGGCGGGGGCATCACCGGCAGGGAAATCGGCGACAGTAGCACTCCCGTGACTACCGGTGACGCTTTGGGCGGCTGACCGCGCGCCGGGCGGCTCGGAGACGCGCGAGCGCGGCAAGCTAATCCTTCTGTGACTACGGCGCGAGGCGGCGGCCGATCCGGGGCGGGGTCGTCGGTGCCCGGCGGTGACCCCAGGCGCGAGGCGGCGGCCGACCCGGGGCGGGGTCGTCGGTGCCCGGCGGTGACCCCAGGCGCGAGGCGGCGGCCGACCCCGGGCGCGGGGTCGCCGGCGCGCCGGCAGCGACACCGGGCGGGAAGCGGCGGCCGACCCCGGGCGCGGGGTCGTCGGCGCCCCGGCAGCGACACCGGGCGCGAGTTGCCAGCCGCGGGCGCCGTGTCGGACCAGCCGCGGGCGCCGTGTCGGAGGTGACCCCGGCGGCGAGTTGCTACGCCGCGCGCGGGGTCCAGCGCCAGGTTTCGGGGCCGGCGCCCGACGTGCCGACGCAGTACCGCTCCGAGCGCGCCTTGCGCTCGAGCCAGGTCATGCCGTGGCGATCACGATGCCGTCGCCACTCCCGTCCGTGGCGCTTCTTCCATGCCTCGGGCTGGCCGCCCGCTTCCGCGGTCACGTTCCTCGTCGCAACCGGCGCCTCCTCGCGCGCCATCGTCACCACCTCGGCGAGTACCGGACGGAGCTGCGGGCGCCGCGACCACCGCGGCCGAGCCACCCCGCCCTCCGCCGCTTCAGGGCGGATTCTGGCACCGAGCCGGGGCACAGCGGAGGGACGACCGGACGGAAAAAGGCGGGCCCGATGGACGATCGAGCCCGCCTGTGCCGTGGCCGTCAGTGGCGGAGCTTTGCCGAGCCCAGGGCCAGGATCCATCCCGCGGTCCCGACCGTCGGCCGGCCCGGGCGGCCCGTCGCCGTCAGCCGCTGCCGCCGCGGCCCGGCCATCGGCCGCCCGATCAGGTCGGGGGCCGCCAGCAGCTGGCACCGCGGCCCCGGCCATCGGCCGCCCGCTCGGGTCGGAGGCCGTTAGCCCCGCACGACCCGCGCAGGCGGCCCTGGCGGCGACTTAGAACGACTCGAGGTAGCGCTCGATCTCCCACTGCGAAACCTGCGTCCGGTACTCGTCCCACTCGGCCCGCTTCGCCTCGACGAAGTGGCTGTAGACGTGGTCACCGAGCGCCTCGCGGATCACCTCGTCGCGATCGAGCTCCTCGATCGCCTCGCCAAGCGTCCCGGGCAGCTCGCGGATCCCCTTCTCCGCGATTCGTGCCGCGTCCATCTCGAACAGGCTCTCCTCGACCGGTTCGCCGAGTTGCAGCCCCCGCTCGACGCCGTCGAGCCCCGCGGCGATCAGGACCGCGAAGGCGAGGTACGTGTTCGATGACGGGTCCGGGCAGCGGACTTCGCAGCGAGTTCCCTCGATCGACTTGCCCGGCGAGACCATCGGCACCCGGATCAGGGCCGAGCGGTTCGTCCGGCCCCAGGTCAGGTAGGTCGGCGCCTCGTAGCCCGGCACGAGCCGCTTGTACGAGTTGACGAGCGGGGCGAGGACCGCGCTCATGCCGCGGGCGTGGGCCAGGACCCCGGCCATGTACGAGCGGGCCACGTCCGAGAGCCCGTACGGGTTCGACGCGTCGGCGAACGCGTTCCGCCCCTCGGCGATCGAGTAGAGGCTGACGTGCGTGTGCATCCCCGAGCCGTTGATGCCGTGGATCGGCTTGGGCATGAACGTGGCGTAGAGGCCGTGCTGCTGGGCGATCGCCTTGAGCGTGAACTTGAACGTGATCGCGTTGTCGGCCGTCCGGAGCGCGTCGGAGTATTCGAAATCGATCTCGTGCTGGCCCTCGGCCACCTCGTGGTGGGCCGCCTCGACCCGGATCCCGAACGCCTCGAGCGCGTCCACCATGTCCTGGCGGACCTCCTGGGCAAGATCGGTCGAGAAGTCGAAGTAGCCGGCCTTGTCGTGGGGCAGCGGCTGGATCTCGCCGTCGTCGCCGCGTCGGAAGAGGAAGAACTCGAGCTCGGGGCCGGTGTTCACGACGTAGCCCAGCTTGCGCGCCCGCTCGACCTGGCGGCGCAGGACGAACCGCGGGTCCCCCACGAACGGCTCGCCGCGCGGCGTGAAGACGTCACAGATGACGCGCGCCGTGCCCCGAGGCCCGGACCCCGGCTGCCAGGGGATCTCGTTGAACGTGCTCATGTCGGGCACGAGGTACTGGTCGCTCTCGGCGATCCGGGTGAACCCTTCGATCGAGGAGCCGTCGAACCAGGTCCCGTGCTTCACCGAGCTCTCGAGCTGGTGGATCGGGATCGTCACGGCCTTCACGTGGCCGATGATGTCGGTGAACTGGAGCTGGATGAACCGGATACCGCTCGCCTTGGCCAGCTCGATCTGCTCGAGCGCGTCCGGCGCGCTCATCACCGCGGTCAATGGTGCCTCCTGTGCTCTCGGCCCGGAATCCGTCGGCCGGTCGTCAGTTCTTGTGCCTGCCGCACGACCAACAAGGGAAGGTGCGTGGCAGCACGGCCTGGCGGACAGTGTACCAGCGACCGGCTGCCGGAGGCCCTACCGTTCTGGTCCACTCACTTGTGCGCGTTGCACTAATCTGACCGCGATCGAGAGCGCCAGCCGGAGCTCGGGGTCGGCGAGGTTCCAGCCGCCGAGCTGCTCGATCCGCCGGACGCGGTAGGCGATCGTGTTGCGGTGGACGCCGAGGGCGGACGCCGCGTCTGCGGCCAGGTCGCGATCGAGGACGGCCCGGAGCGTGTCGAGGCGCTGGCGCTGGAGGGCCGGCCGACCGACGAGCAGCGGCTCGAGCAGGGCGCGCGCCTGGCGGAGGCCATCGGGCAGGTCGGGCAGGCTGGCGAGGAGCCGGTAGGCCGGCAGGCGATCGGCGCGCGCGACGGCCGGCGGATCGGCCAGCCGCTCGACGGCCTCGAGCGTGGCGCGGGCCTCGGCCTCGGCGACCGGACGACCGGCCGGCTCGACGAACCGCCGCGAGACCGCGACCGGACGATGCAGGCGCGCGGCGATCCGGCCGGCGAGGAGGAGCCCGTCGGGATCGGCCGCCGGCACGGCCGCCACGGCCCGCAGCTCCAGGCTCGCGGCGGCACCGCGCAGGATCAGCCGGCCGGGCCCGGCCAGGAGGCGGACCTCGCCGCGCAGCGCCTCGCGCTGCTCGAGCGTGTCGGCCGCCGCCACGTCGACACCCTGGCGGGCGACGTACACGACCCACGGCGGTCCGGCCGCCGGCAGCCGGTCACCGGCCGGGCCCACGCCCCGCAGGCCGCCAGCGCCGCGGGCCAGCTCGAGCGCGAGGAGCGTCGCCACCCGCTCGCAGGCGACCCGCTCGCGCTCGCCGAGCGGCCCTTCGTCGAGGACGACGAGCGACCCGATCGGGCGGCCATCGGCGGCCGGCAGGGGCACCCGCAGTCCGACCGCCGCCGGCCGGGCGTGGTAGCGCGCGACGGCCGCCAGGGCCGCCGGCTGGTCGGCCGGGGCATGGACGGCGATCGGATCTCCGCGGCGCCGCTCGATCGCGACCGGACGGCCGAGGAAGGCGCCGATCGCGGCTGCGAACGCCTCGGGCCCGCCGCCGACGAGGGCGAGTCGCTCGGGCTGGCGCTCGAGCTCGCGCGCCATGCGGTCGAGCTCGGCGCGCCGGTTGACGAGGTAGCCGATCGCGCTCCGTTCGAGGCCGGCGGAGTCGGCCCGCTCGATCCGCAGCCCGGGCAGCTCGGCCGCGGCCAGGGCGCTGACGAGCGCGTCGGCGAGCGTCTCGACGGCCTCGCCGCCGGTCCGCTCCCCCTCGACGATCAGGACGCCGGCCACGGGCGCCCGGGCGAACGCCTCGACCAGCCCGGCGAGCTCGGCCGCGCCCGGGGCGACGATCGCCAGGGCGCTGACGGGCACGATCGCGAGGTCGCCTTCCTCGAGCGCATCGAAGGCGGGCACCCGGGGCTTGAGGACACGGACCCAGGCGATCGGTCGCTCGGGCCCGGGGCCGCCGGCGGCGAGCGGGCCGATCGGCCGGGCGCCCGGGACGACGGCGCGCCAGAGGTCGGTCAGGGTGGCCATCGCCGGCGGTCGGCTCAGCCGGGCGCGGTCGGGCCGGCGGGACGGACTGCCCGGGCCGACCCGGCGGCAGGACCGGCGATCGCGGGGCCTCCTACTCCCGCTCGGCCGCGGCGGCAGCCGCGACGGTGCCGGGGTGTCCGCCCGCAGCGGTCCGCTCGACCGCCAGCCGGGCCGCCTCGAGCGCCTGCCCGAAGTCGGCCACCAGGTCGTCGAGGTCCTCGAGGCCGACCGAGCAGCGCAGCAGCCCGGCGGCAATCCCGGCCGCGGCGAGCTGGTCGTCGTCGTACTGGCGGTGGGTCGTCGACGGCGGGTGGGCGACGATCGTGTGGATGCTCCCCAGCGACGCCGTCCGCTCCGGGATCGTGAGCGCGTCGATGAACGCCTCGCCCGCGGCGCGACCCCCGGCCAGCTCGAAGGCCATCATCCCGCCTCCGACCGCGAACTGGCGCCGGGCGACCTCGTGTTGGGGATGGCTGGGCAGGAACGGATGGTGGACGCGTACCACACCCGGCTGCCCCTCGAGCCAGCGGGCGAGCTCGAGCGAGGTCGCCGAGTGGCGCTCCATCCGGATGGCGAGCGTGGGCAGGCCGCGCAGGACGAGGAAGGCGCTGAACGGGGCGAGCGTGGCGCCCGTGTCCACCTGGACCGATTTCACCCGGGCCACGAGCTCGCCCGCCCCGACGACAGCCCCGGCCAGAACGTCGCTGTGGCCGCTCAGGTACTTCGTCGCCGAATGGACGACGAGATCGGCGCCGAGCTCGAGCGGGCGGCAGAGGTACGGCGAGGCGAACGTGTGATCGACGACGACGAGCGCCCCGTGGCGGTGGGCGATCGCGGCCAGGGCCTCGATGTCGGCGACGACGATCGTCGGGTTCGAGATCGTCTCGAAGTAGAGGACACGTGTCGGGCGTTCGATCAGGGCGGCCTCGACGGCGGCGTGGTCGGTGATCTCGACGTAGTCGACGGTCACCCCGAGTCGGCCGAACTGGCGGTCGAGCAGCGAGCGCGTCGAGCCATAGATCGCGCGGGTGGCGACGATCCTGTCTCCGGCGGAGAGAAGGGCCAGGAGCGTGGCATGGATCGCGGCCATCCCCGAGGCGAGTACGAAGCCGGCCTCGGCCCCCTCGAGCTCGGC
>CAYMBB010000162.1:0-6376 GCA_964388515.1 uncultured Anaerolineaceae bacterium | reverse complement strand
GGCGGGGCGGGCGTCGGGGCGGGCGCCTCGGATTCGCCCGGGGCGGGGGCCTCAGACCCGCCCGGCGCCGGCTCGCCCGGAACGAGGATCCCATCCGGCGGCACGACGAGCGCGTCGGGAACGGCACGGCTGCCGAGGATCAGGCCCCCGAACCAGGACGAGAAGACCGAGGCATGGTCGGTCGTCACCGGGCGGGCCAACAGATCACCAACCCGCCACACGTAGATGTCGGGGCCATGGCTGCCGTCGGCGGGGCGGGCGGTGAAGGCGAACCAGGCGCCGTCGGCGGAATAGGCGGCGCTCTCGCCGACGACGATGACGTCGCTGATGATCGCGATCGGGCTGCCCGAAGCCGACGAAGCGGCGGGGCCGGACGAGCGCGTCTGGCCCGGTTCCGCGGGAGCCGAGGACCCGCCGGTGGCGGACGGCGTCGGCGCGACGGGCGGCGTCGGGGCCGCGGGCGGCGGGGCGAGACCGGCCGGCGGCGAAGCGGGCTCCGCGGACCGCGGCACCGGCGTGACGGACGGCGAAACGGACGGCGTGGGCGGCACCGACGACCCGGTGGCCGACGGCGAAGACTCGACCGGGCCACCGGCCGGCGAGCCCCCAGGCGCCTCGGGAACCGTGGACGGCGTCGGCGGGGCCGACGCGATCGCGAACGGCGTGCCGCCCGGACCGGGCGATCCACCGCCAGGTGTTTCGCCCGGGGCGCCGACCGGCACGACGTAGACCGCGCCGCCGACCGAGGCGGTCGCCCCGTCGAGGACGACGACCTGGGCCTGGCTCGGTGAGCGCAGGACGGCTCGTGGTGCGCTCGTGAGCCGGATCAGCTGGCGGGCCGAGCCGTCGATCGGGGCGCAGTCGGGCTGGGCGTCGGTTGGGCAGACGCGATCGACCGGGGCGACGTTCAGCGCATACGTGCCGTCGTCCTGGGGCGCCAGCCAGGCCACGGCCTCGGCGGCGACCGTGACGGGGGTCGGGACGGGCGCCAGCGAGGGTGGCAGGCTCCCCCCACCGGCGGGCATGCCCGACCAGTCGCCAAGGAGCGAGCTGGCGACGACGACCGCGACCACGAGCGCCCCAGCCAAGGCGCCGTACGGGACGAGCCGGGCGCGCTCCCGACCGGCGGGCCACCGGCCGCCCGGCCGTCGCCCAACGCCCGACGGATCCCCGGCCAGCCCGCGGCCCCGGCCGTCACGACGGCCCCGGCTGCGCTGGGTCGAGCGTCGCGCCTCCGCGTCGAGCGCGGCCGCGGTCCGCGCCCACAGGTCGCGCGGCGGCACCGGCGCGGGCATGCCCCGCAGCGCCCGGAACGCCGCCTGCTGGGCCTCGTAGTCGGCCGCCACCTCCCGGCACGACGGGCAGGCCTCGAGGTGGGCGGCCAGCCAGGCCGCCTCCGCCTCGGCCAGCGCCTCCGACAGCCGGACCGCGGCGAGCTGCCGGGCGCGCTCGTGGTCGGAGACCGAACGGCTGCGCAGGCGGGCCCGGCGGAGGTGGGTCATCGGGTTGGCCCCGGGTTCGAGCGGACGTCCGCATCAGCACCCCGCTCGCCGGTCCGTTCCGCGGCGAGGGCCTGGCGGAGGCTCTCGCGGGCGCGGGTCAGGAGGGCGCGGGCGGCGACGTGACTCACCCCGAGGGCAGCCGCCAGCTCGAGGCCGGTGAGATCGTGCAGCTCGGCCAGGAGGAGCGCGTTGCGCTGGCGCTCCGGGATCCGCTCGAGCGCCCGCTGCAGGTCGCCCGAGAGATGGACGTCCATCACCAGGCGCTCGGCCGAGGGCGCGCTCCCCCTCGACTCCCCGGTCCAGGGCAGGAAGCGAACGATCTTCCGGCGGCGGATCTCGTCGAGCGCGACGCGATGGGCGATCTGGTAGAGCCAGGCCCGGGCGTGGGCCCGGTCCTCGAGCGAGTCCCAGGCTCGGTACGCCTTGACGAACGTGTCCTGGGTGAGATCGGCGGCCAGTTCGGGCTCCCGGAGCATCCGCAGCAGGTAGGCATAGATCTCGCCGTGGTGCCGGGCATAGAGCACCTCGATCGCGGCGCGGGCGGTCGTCTCCTCGTGGGTCATCGCCGGCGAAGCGTCGCGCAGACGCCCGATCCCGGCGCGGACCGGGTCGAGGGCGAGGTCGCTGGTTCGGGAGGCGGCGCCGGGCGGCTCGCCGTGGAACATGCAGGCGCGGCTCGAACGAGGGGTGGACTGGGAGCGCCGGACTGGAACCATCCGCTCCGCTCCCCACTGACGCAGCAGCGCGACGCGATGTGACGGTCCACGCTCCAGGGGTGGCCGGCCATCAGTCGGGTTCCGGGCCGTCCGGGCGGACGTGGCGGAGCAGCTCCTCGACCGCCTCCTCGGGCGAGACCGGGTTCACCGGCAGCCCGGTGCCGAGCTCGAGGCCGGCGATCTCGCGCAGCCGGGGATGGATCTCCCAGTGCCAGTGGTACGTGGCATCGACCCGCTCCCGGAGCGGCGCCGTGTGGAGGACGAGGTTGTACGGCGGCCCGCCGAGCGTCGCCAGCCGCCCGAGGACCTGGCGGAGGGCTTCGCCGCTCGAGGCGAGGTCGGCGTCCGTGGCGCGACCGAAGTCCGCCTCGTGGCGGCGAGGCACGACCCACACCTCGAACGGCGAGCGCGAGGCGTACGGGGCGTACGCGACGCTCGAGTCATCCTGCCAGACGAGGCGATCGCCGCGCACGATCTCCTCGCGCACGGCCCGGCAGAACGGGCACTCGCCTTCGCGGATGACGAAGCGCGCCGCGCCGCCGAGCTCCTCGGCGATCCGGTGGGGTACCTGGGGGAGGTCGTACAGGTCGAGGCAGAGATGGTTCGTCCGCGCCCCGGCCTGGGCACCCCAGTTCTGGACGACGGCAAGGTAGTCGGTCTGTCCGGCCGCGCGGGCGTCGACGAGCGCCGTCCGGCACTGCGCGAGTAGCTCGCGGATCATCCCGAGCCCGACGGCATGGAGCGGCCGATGCTCGCCCGGGGGGGCCACGACCGTCCGCCAGCTGCCTGAGGCGCGGGCAGAGGCGAGCGCGACCTGGGCGAGGCTGCGCTCGATCGCGCGCGCCTCGGCCTCGGTCCCCACGACGTGGAAGGCGTAGTCCTTGAGGACCCGCAGGCGGACGCCCTCGCCAGGCGGCTTGACGCAGTTCTGGCACGCCCCGCCGTCGTCCACCTGGTCGGCAGTCCGCTCGAAGCGGTCGCGGTGGAACGCGCGGTCGACGACCGTGGCGACCCACCAGCCGGTGATCGCGTCGCGCCGGAGCTCGAACAGCCCGGCCGCCATCAGCCGGCTCCCCGCGCGGCCGGTTCGGGAACGCGCTCGAGCGCCGCCTCGGAAGCCCTCTTGCCCACGGCGGCCCGTTCCGCCTCGGCGAGCAGGGCCTCGAGCTCGGCCCGGACGACGGCCGGATCGGCCACCAGCGGCAGCGCGCCGTCCAGGCGCGCCCCGAGGGCGCGGGCCAGGGCCGGGGCGAAGACCGCCGCGGCGCGGGCGACCTCGTCGGTCGAGGGTCTGGCATCCGGCCGGCCGGCCTCGCGGGCGATCGAGGTCGAGCGGACGCCGGGCATCCCGCACGGGTCGATCAGGTCGAAGTCCGCCAGTTCGACCGAGACGTTGAGCGCGATCCCGTGGTAGCTGATCCCCCGCTCGACCCGGATGCCGAGGGCCCCGATCTTGCGCGGCGCAGGGCCGTCCGGATCGCACCAGCAGCCCGGGTGGCCGTCGCGCCGGGCGGCCGCGACCCCGAACGCGGCGCACGTCTCGACCATCGCCGCCTCGAGGGCGCGGACGAGCGGTCGGAGGAGGAGGCCGCGCCGCTCGAGGGCGAGGATCGGGTAGGCGACGAGCTGGCCCGGGCCGTGGTAGGTCACCTCGCCCCCGCGCTCGACACGGAGGAGCTCGATCCCGCGGGCGGCGAGCACGCCCGGGCGCGCGCGCACGTGCGACTCGTCGGCGTGGCGGCCAAGGGTGAGGACGGGGTCGTGCTCGAGGAGCAGGAGCTGGTCGCCGATCGCGCCGGCGGCACGGGCCGCGACGAGGCGGTGCTGGAGCTGCCAGGCGTCGCGGTAGGCGATCCGCCCGAGCCAGTGGACCGCCAGACGGCCCGGCGCGACGGGCCGCCCTCCTGATCGCTCGATCACCTCCGACGGGCTCGCTCTGTCCACAGCGGCCACGATAGCAGGGCGGGGGCAGCTGGCTCGACCCGAGGAGTCCCCTCACCCGGGCGAGGCCGGGCAAGCGGGACCAGGGACTCGAACAAGGGCTTGACCTCCTGCCTCACCGCGGTCTCGACAGGGCGAGGGCGATGGCGCACGATGACCCGGATGGGGGGTGGGTGCCCCTCGAGCACGAGGAGGACGGACCATGGACCAGGGATCGACCGGCCAGTCGACGGAGGGTTCGCCGGTGACCGGCGGCGGGTTCAACCAGGAGCTGTCGCGGCAGGTCGCGGACCTGCGCGAGGGGTTCAACCTGGTCGACTTCCTGACCTTCCGCTACATGATCACGCCGCCGCTGATCACGGTCATCTACATCGTCGCGGTCATCGTGATCACGCTCGCGGCCCTCGCCACGCTCAATGTCAACGTTCTCGCAGCTCTCTTCGGATGGGTCCTGGCGATGCTCTGGGTCCGGGTCGTCTTCGAGGTGATGATCGTCCTGTTCCGGATCAACGACGGGATCCAGACGATCGCCCGACGGCGCTAGCCCGCCGGCCGTGAGCTGACGGCCGGCGGCAGCCGTCACTCGTCGAGGGGGGCGGGCCGTCTTCATGGCGACCCGAACCGGCAGGTGACATCGGTCCGACCCATGACCAACGACGAGCTCATCGACCGCGACCCCGAGGGCGCACCGCCCGCCGGGGGGCCGCGGTCGCTGGTCGCGCCGCCCGAAGGGCAGTCGCTGGCCGCACCGCCCGAAGCGCGGCCGTGGTCGCTGACCGCACCGCCCGAAGCCCGGCCGACCGCGGCGTTCTCGGTGTCCGCGGCGTCCGCGGCTTCCTCGGCGTCCTCGCCGTCGCGGCGCGAGATCCTGCCCCACCTCGAGGGGCTCCGCGGCGTCGCGGTCCTCGGCGTCCTCCTGTTCCACCTCGGTCTGTCGAGCGTGCAGGGCGGCTTCACCGGCGTCGACGTCTTCTTCGTCCTGTCCGGGTTCCTGATCACCGGCCTGCTGCTCCGGGAGCGCGAGCGGACCGGACGGATCGACCTGGCCGCGTTCTACGCCCGCCGGGCGCGGCGGATCCTGCCGGCGGCGATCGTGGTGATCGCGGTCACGGTCGCCGTGGCAGCGGTCACGCTCGCTCCGCTCGACGTCCCCCGGGTCGCCCTCGACGGCGCGGCGTCCGCGCTCTCGATCGGGAACATCCGGTTCGCGATCGAGTCGACCGACTACTTCGCCGAGACGACCCCGTCCCCGTTCAGCCACTACTGGTCGCTGGGGGTCGAGGAGCAGTTCTACCTCTTCTGGCCCGCCCTGGTCATCCTCGCCTTGCGCGCCCGCCCGGGCCGCCCGCTCCCCTCGCGGCGCCAGATCGGCCTCATCGTCGGGCTCGTCGTGATCGCCTCGCTCGCCGGTTCGATCGTGCTCACAGCAGCGAACGGTCCATGGGCGTTCTATTCGTTCCCGACCCGGGCCTGGCAGCTCGGGCTGGGCGGCTTGCTCGCTGTCGGCGCGGCCTGGATCGACCGGCGCTCGTCACGGCTCCTGGCCACCCTGGCGGCGCTCGGCCTGGCCGGTGTCGTCGGCTCGTTCGTCGTCCTGACCGGCTCGGGCGCCTACCCGGGCGTCGCCGCCCTCCTGCCCTCGCTCGCCAGCGCGGCGGTGATCGCCGGTGGCAGCCGGGCCGGGCCGGCCGCCACCCTCCTCGGCCTGGCGCCGGTGCGCTGGCTGGGCCGGATCTCGTACTCGCTCTACCTGTGGCACTGGCCGATCCTGATCCTGCCGGTGCTCGCCCTCGGCCGGCCGCTGACGCCGGAGGAGTCGGTCGCCCTCGGCGCCGGCTCGATCGTCGCCGGTGCCCTGAGCTGCCGGTTCGTCGAGGAGCCGTTCCGGCGCGGCTGGTCACCGGCCCACCCGAAGCGGCGGACGCTCCTCGCGGCGGCGACGGCGATGCTCGTCACCGCCCTGGCGAGCGTGACCGTCGGCAACGCGGTGCTCTGGCAGCTCGACATTGCGGCCGCGTCAGCGGCCGCGTCGGCAACGTCCCCGGCGGAGACGTCGACAGCGTCCCCCGGGTCGCCGACCTCCACGGCGCCCGCCGGCACCGTCGACGTCGCCCCCGCGGACGGCTCCCTCGGCGGACCGGGCGACGGGTCGAGGCCCCCGAGCGGCACGACCCAGCCGGCCGGAAGTCCCTCCGTCACGCACGGCATCTGCCCGGC
>CAYMBB010000161.1:0-6380 GCA_964388515.1 uncultured Anaerolineaceae bacterium | reverse complement strand
GCTCGACACGGCGAGGGCGGTGACGTCGGCCGGCAGCGCCCTGGCGCGCTCGAGGGCCCGGGCGACCGTCGAGCGCAGGGCGCGCCAGTACGCTTCCGGGTCAAGTTCGGCGCGCAGCGCGTCGGGCGTGTGGAGCGCGTACTCCTCGCCGGCGACCGCGAGCTGGAGGCCGCGGTCGTCGAAGACCCCGGTCTTGAGCGACGTGGTCCCGGCATCGATGCCGAGGATGAGCGCCATCGCCTGCCGCCGGCTGGGCTAGTCGATGCCGTACCGGGCGGCCGCCTCGGCCGTCTTCGCCCCGTTCTTCACGATGTCGCCGAGCGCGTCGAGGAACCGCTCCGGGCTGCGGGCCTGGATCAGGTTCCGTCCGAACACGACGCCCCGTGCCCCGGCCGCCATGGCGGCCGCGGCGAGCTCGAGCGCATCGCGTTCGCGGGGCAGTTTCCGGGAGCCGAGGGCGAGCACCGGGACCGGGGTGGAGGCGACGATCTCGGCGAAGCGCTCGCCCGTAAAGAACGTCTTCACCAGGTCGACCCCCAGCTCGGCCACGACCCGGCAGCCGACCGCGATCTGTTCCTGGCGCGCCTCGGGCGGGAGCTCCTCGTGGCCCGCCGGGTAGACCTCGCCGACGATCGGGACACCAACCCGCCGGCTCTCCGCCACCGCCCGGGCGACGACCTCGACGTTCTCCGCGTCGACCGCCTCCGAACCGGTCTTGATCGACATCCCGACCAGCACGACGTCGGCGCCGAGCGCGACGGCCTCGGCGGCGGAGACGACCGGGACGCTCCGGCTTTCATGGTAGTTCCACTGGCTTGCGTACTGGGTGCCCCAGTTCAGACGGACGATCATCGCCGGCGCGCCGCGGTGCTTGAAGCTGTCGGCGACGTGCCGGGCCATGCCTGGGCTGAGCAGGATTGCGTCCGCCTGGCGCAGGCGTGCGGTGATCGCGGGCAGGTCGTTGAAGCCCGGCTGCGGTCCGTTGTACAGCCCGTGGTCGACGGCCACGACCACCGCGTTGCCCGATCCGTCGAACAGACGCGCCAAGCGGATCTCCTCGCCCGTCGCCACGCTCACCGCCTCCGTCAGGGGGAACCGGACAGGTGCAGACCGCACCCGGCACGGTGTCCGATAGGGTATGGAAAGATGCGCACAATGCTATCTGGAATGTTTCGATTGTCAAGCGAGCACGGCTGCAGCGACTGCTGTCGCGATCGGCGTCGACACAGATGCCTGTTCGGTCGTGAATCGGCAATCGCGCTGTCAGTGCCCGTATATGTTGCGATTAGCGTTCGCATTCGGTAGGATGCGGCGGTGTGGCGGAGTCGTGGCGGCCGGGACTGGCCGTCGCCGTTGCGGGATCGGGTCGTGGCCGTGCGGCAGCCCGATCCGCTCGAAAGGAGTCGTGAGCCTTGAACCGCAGACTGAGACTCGCTCTGATCCTGACCGTCGCGGCGCTCGTGGTGCAGGCCTGCGGCGGCGCCGCCCAGACCACGGGCCCAGCCGCCAGCGAGGCGCCGGGCGGGTCGGCGAGCGCACCGCCGGCCGCGCCGGTCACGCTGACCCTCTGGCACAACTACGGGACCGAGGCCAACGCTGTTGCGACCCAGAACCTGGTCAAGGCCTTCGAGGCGATTCACCCGGAGATCACGATCAACGTCGTCAGCCAGCCGGCCGACAACTACTTCGATCTCCTCCAGGCGGCGGCGATCTCGAAGACCGGCCCGGACCTGGCCACGATGTGGACCGGCCTGTTCGACCTCAAGTACAAGAGTTACCTCCAGCCGCTCAACGACCTGGTCCCGCTCGATGAGCTCAAGAAGCTCAAGGGGATCGAGTACAGCTCCCTGAACTTCAACCCGGACGACGGCGTCCTGGTCGTGCCGCTCGAGGTCCAGTTCTACAACGGCTTCTACAACAAGCAGCTCTTCCAGCAGGCCGGGCTCGACCCGAACAAGTTCCCGACCACCTGGGACGAGCTCTTCGCGGCCGCCGAGAAGCTGAAGGCGGCGGGGATCACCCCGTTTGTCTACGGCACCGGCGGCCAGGCCCTCGGTGGCGGCTTCTACCCCTGGTATGACGTCAGCTACCTGATGATGGAGTGGTCGCCGCAGGACTGGAAGAAGCTCTACACCGGCGAGCTCGCCTGGACCGACCCGGCCGTCAAGGCTCAGTTCCAGAAGTGGGTGTCGCTCTTCCAGAAGGGCTACACGAACCAGGACGTGCTCACCAACAGCGACTCGATCGCCCAGTTCGAGGCCGGCAAGGCGGCGATGACCCTCGAAGGCACCTGGCAGATCGCGGAGTTCCAGCAGAAGATGGGCGACAATGTCGGTGTCTTCCTGCCGCCCTTCGTGAACCAGCCGCTCAAGGGTGTCGTCGAGTACTCGGGCGACGGGTTCTCGATGACCACCTACTCCCAGCACAAGCCCGAGGCTGCCGCCTTCCTCGCCTACCTTGCTTCGGATGCGGCGCAGAAGGTCGTGGCCGACTCCGGCCTCATCCCGGCCAAGGAAGGGTTCTCGACCGACAGCCGGATGGCCAAGGACCTGCTCGCCTACGCCGCTGACAAGGGCTTCACCCGCTACCCGATGATCGACAACGTGATCCAGCCGGAGGTCAGTGACGCCGGGACGAAGGTCTTCAACGCCGCGTTCGGCGGCGCGATGTCGGTCGACGAGGCGCTGAAGAACATGCAGGACACACTGATGCAGCTGCCCGCCGACCGGCGCGGCGATACGTACAAGTAGTCCGGCCAGCCCGCGTCCCGGGGCCGCCGCCGCGGCGGCCCCGGGACGCCGATGACCGACAAGGCGGACACGACTTGACAGCAGCAGCGGCCATCGGCCGGGCGGTCCGTGGCAGGCAGGATACCGGTGGCCGCGCCGGCCCGCTGAAGGCGGCCGAGCGGCGGGCGGGGGTCCTGTTCAGCCTGCCGGTGATCCTGCTCACCGGGGCGTTCCTCTTCCTGCCGATCCTCCAGACCTTCTACTACAGCCTGACTACCTGGGACGGCATCACCGCCACCTGGATCGGCCTCGACAACTACCGCCAGCTCTTCAGTGACCCCGTCTTCTGGCGGGTGTTGCTGAACAACGCGTTCCTCCTCGTGTCGATCCCGTTCGCGATCCTCATCCCGCTGGTCGTCGCCTTCCTGCTCCACCAGCACGTACCTGGCTGGCGGTTCTTCCGGTCGGTCTACTTCCTGCCGACGGCGATCTCGTGGGTGGTGATCGGCATGGTGGCGGTTCGCTTCTTCGCCCAGCGCGGCATCCTCAACGACCTGCTCGGCGCACTCGGCCTGGTCTCCCTGCGGACGGACCTGTTGACGAACGAGTACACCGCGATGCTGGCCGTCATCCTGACCTTCATCTGGTCGATGTTCGGCACGAACACGATCATCTTCATCACCGGGATGGCCACCCTCGACCGCGACGTCTACGAGGCCGCCAGGGTGGACGGCGCCGGGAGCCTGGCGATCCTGCGCTTCGTGACGATCCCGCTCCTGATGCGCTTCATCCAGTTCGCCTTCATCCTGACCGTGATCACCGGCTTCACCGCCCTGTTCAGCCTGATCTTCGTCATGACCACCGGGGGACCCGGCTACGGCACGACCACCCTGGAGTTCTTCGTCTACCAGAAGGCGTTTGCCCAGGGTGTCTTCGGTTATGCCGCGGCGATCGGGGTGGTGCTCTTCGTGATCGTCTTCGCGATCAGCCTCGTCCAGCTGCGGCTCCTCCGGAGCCGGGAGGACTGAGGAGGTGATGGCCAGGCTCCGACGCCGCCTCGCCCGGGCCGTGGTCTTCGCGATCCTCTGCCTGGTCGCGGTCGTGATGCTCTATCCCTTTTACTTCATGTCTGTGACCGCCTTCCGCTCGCGGGACCAGTACCTCACCCAGTCAGGCTTCTCGCTCGACAGCTGGGCCGGCCTGCTGCGCGCGATCCCGGTCGTCCAGCAGCTCGTCAACTCCACGGTCGTGACCCTGGCCGCGGTCCTGATCATCCTCGTGGTCAGCACGATGGGTGGCTATGCGTTCGCCAAGCTCCGGTTTCCAGGACGGACGCTCGTCCTGCTTGCGATCATCGGTGGCATGATGGTTCCGCTCCAGTCGATCATCATCCCGGAGTTCGTGAACGTCGCCCAGTTCGGCTTGATCAACCAGTACCCGGGGGCGGTCCTCGTCTATGCCGCCCTCGGTGCCCCGTTCGCGACGTTCCTGATGACGACCTACTTCCGCGGCGTGCCAACCGAGCTGATCGAGGCGTCGCTCATCGACGGGGCCTCGTACGCCCAGACGTTCGTGCGGGTCATGGTGCCCCTGGCGATCCCGGCCCTCGTAACCGTCGCCGTCCTCCAGTTCATCCAGATCTGGGACGACCTGCTGATCGGGCTGCTCTTCCTCCAGACGCCGCAGGTACGCACGATCACGGTCGGCCTCGCCACCCTGCAGAGTTCGCGGATCATCGACGTCCCGGTGCTCATGGCCGGCTCGCTCGTGAGCGCCCTGCCGGCGGTGATCGTCTACCTGATCTTCCAGCGCTACCTGATCGCCGGCCTGACCATGGGGATGGGCAAGTGACCGGCGGCGGACGTGACGGGAGGGGCTGATGACAACCAGGGGAGGACGGCGATGACCACGGCCCGTGAGCGGCGGGAGCAGATCAGCCGCCTGGTGGAGGAGCTCCAGCGCGTCTCGGTCGCCGACCTGACCGTCCGCTTCGGGGTGACCGAGGCCTCGATCCGGCGTGACCTGATGATCCTCGAGAACGTCGGCCGGCTGCGTCGGGTCCACGGCGGCGCCGTCGGTCATGCCGGTGTCCGGACGCACGGCATCTACGCCGCGAAGGCCCGGGAGCGCCGCGAGCAGAAGGCCCGGATCGGGGCTGTCGCCGCCTCGCTCGTCGCCGCCGGCGACGTCGTCTTCTTCGACTCCGGGACGACGGTCGTCCAGGTCGCGGCCCATATCCCGGGGCTGTTGCGACGAGCGAACGCGATCACCGCGGTCACCCACTCGATCCCCGTCCTCGAGGAGATCGGCGACTGGGAGTCGCCGCACCTGATCTGCCTCGGCGGGCTCTACCTGCCCGACTACCAGGCCCTGGTGGGCCCCCGCACGGTGGCCGGTCTGCGCGACCTCTCGGCCGACATCGTCTTCCTCGGTTGTGACGGCCTGACCGTGGAGACCGGCCTGACGACGCCGCACATGCTCGTCGCCGAGGTGGGCGCCACGATGGCCGCCCGGGCTCGGCGCGTCGTCGTCGTCGCCGACTCCTCGAAGCTCGGCCGGCAGGGGTTCACCCCGATCGTCGCGCTTGCCCAAGTCGACCTGCTGGTCACGGACACGGACGCCGACCCGGAGCGGGTCGCGGAGATCCGGACGGCCGGGGTCGAGGTTCGCCTGGCATGAGGGCCCGGGTCGTCCGGGGATGGCGCTTCGGCGACCTCGAGGCGGTCGTCCTCGAGAACGCGGCGCTCAAGGTCACAGTCCTGCCCGAGCTCGGGGCCAAGGTGTTCGAGCTGGTCGACAAGGCGGCCGACCGCGACCTGCTCTGGCACAACGAGCGGACGCCGCCCCGGCGGGCGCCGTACGGCGCGCACTTCGATGACTGGTGGTCCGGCGGCTGGGACGAGATCTTCCCGACCGGCGACCGGGCGGCGCTGCACGGGGAGCTCCTGCCGTACATGGGCGAGCTGTGGTCGGTTCCCTGGGCGGTCGAGACCGCCACCGACGGCGACGAGGCGAGCGTGACCTGCCAGGCCTTCGGGACGATCGCGCCCGCCCGGTTCGAGCGACGGCTCTCCGTGCGGGGCGCCGAGCCGGTCCTGCGTGCCCGCTACCGGATCGTGAACCTCGACGTCCGCCCGCTGCCGTTCCTGTGGGGCATCCACCCGGCGTTCGCGGTCACCGCGGGCCACCGGATCGACCATCCTGCCTCGACGATGCTCGTCGGCGTCTCCTCGGACCCGTCGATCGGGATCGTCGGGCAGACCTACCGCTGGCCGGAGCTGCCGGACCCGACCGCTAGCGGCGGCCGGCGCGACGCGCGCCGGGTCCGCGACCGGGCCGATGCGGTGTTCGGCGGGCACTGGGCGACCGACCTGTCCGACGGCTGGCTGGCGCTGACCGACGGGACGTCCCGTCGCGGCGTCGCGATCGTCTTCCCGCGGGAGGTGTTCCCGCACGCCTGGCTCTGGCAGGTCTACGGCGGCTGGCGCGGCCACCACCACGTAGCGCTCGAGCCGTGGACCGGCTACCCGATGCAGCTCGAGGAGGCCGCGGCCGCCGGCCGGGCGCGCGTCCTCGGGCCAGGCGAGGCGCTCGAGGCCGAGGTGGCCTTCGTCCTGTTCAAGGGGCTGGAGGGGGTCACGGCCGTCGAGC